>NZ_JBFAAD010000058.1:0-29520 GCF_040639555.1 Streptomyces sp. NPDC023838 | reverse complement strand
GACACCGGAGACCATCCCCGCGACAACCCGGGCAGCCCCCAGACGGCCGCGGAGACCACGGTCGAGGTCAAGCTCGGCACCTTCCTCGACAACACGAGGCGACGCGCCACCAAACTCAACCAGCAGCGACGCAACGACATGGATGCGCTTGGCATGCGCTGGTGAGGAAGCCCGGGTCAGGGTGTAGGGGCGAGCGTGTCATCAACCAGCCGCGGTGCAGTACCCGGCGCTCTCCTGGACGAGGGAGCAAAGCTGACCGATGAAGGTGCGGTGCCTTTCCGGGTCGCGGTCGGTTTTTGCGGGTGGGCCCTGGGTCTACACCGGGACCGGCGCGGCGCGTGCTCAGGCGACACGGGGCTGCTCACCGGCAAGGCGCTCCAGGTGGGCGTCGCGGGCGTCCTCCCACAGCACGCCCGTCTCCGCGGCCGGGTAGCCGTTCTCCGCGATGTCTTCCAGCACCGAGGCGAGGACGTCGACCTTCGCGCGCTGGTCGGCCGCGTACGCGCGGGCGGACGCGGCGGCGTGCTCATCGAGGGTGTCCAGAACCAGTGAAGGCGCACACCCACTCATCTAACCTGCACACCGGCCGCAACACCGACAAAACTCAGGTGCCAGGCGCCCACTCCGCCGAACACGCCACCCTGGTGCTCACTTTCACCGAGCAGCAAAGGCCGAGCACCGCCCCCTGCGACGTCGTTAACGTTCGGGAGGCGGGGCGGATCGCCGTCCACACCGGCAACCCGATCACGTCCAGGCCCGTCAGGTGAACGACGACGACACGGAGTTGAGCCGTGGCCTGTTCCAGCGTGACCTTGCCGTTCAGCAGGGCGGTGACGCCTTCGGTGGTCTGGCGGGTGGCGGCGGTCGCCTCTTCGAGCGTTCAGGGCGCGGGCCAGCCACAGGCCGACGCCGCCGGTGCCGCATCCGGCATCCACCAGGAGCTGGCCGGGGACCATGCGCAACCGGGCGGTCATCAGGGCGAGCAGCGGCCAGTCGCAGGAACTGGAGGCGGCGATCTCCCTCGGGTAGTCGTCGCCTTCGGCATCGCCTCCGGCATGGGGCTGGGCCACAACGCGCAGGCCATGCTCATCTTCTTCACCGCGCCGCCGAGCTCGCAGCCGGTCACGTCGGTGCTGGTGTAGGGGCGGAAGTAGGGGGTGTGGCACGCTCGGTGGACTCGACCGTCTGCCGGGCCCACCAGCACGCCGCCGGGGGGGCCGGGGAAGGCGGCGACTCCTCATGACCACCCCCACCATGTCCACCGCGGGCGCGGACCCATTTGGGGATCAGCGCTCGGGCTTGGGCGGGCGCTGCATCAGCGCGGGGCGGTGGACGTCCCCGCACCCGGCCCAGCCACTGAGTGTGCGCCAGAGGCCGGGCTCCTTCGGGTGGCCCCGCCTCAGGCCTGCCTGCGCATCCAGGACCACCGGTGTGTGCCGGGAAGGGCCCGAATGCCGTGCGCTCTCCATCGACCGGGTATCGAGCGCGACGTGCTGTTCCGCGACGGACAGTGCGGTGGCCGGCGGCGCAGGCTCATCGACCCCGCCTCCATCGCAGATCCGTGGGGCGCGGAGATCGTGGACCGCCTCGCCCAGGGAGCCGCGCGGCCTCAATGACGTTCCAGAAGGTGTCGATGTCCATAACCGCGCACGTTCGCAGGCGAGCGCGGTCGAGTAGCCGGTCCCGGTCCCGATCTCCAGCACCGTGTGCCCCTCGTGGAGGTCGGCATCCGCCCACATCCGCAGCACGACGTCCCGCCGGGGCAGCCCGCGTACCTCCAGGCAATCGGACGGGGCTGGTGTGATCGCCCTGGGCCGCCAGTGGTACGAGCGCGTGGCGGCTGACCCCGACAGCGCTTCACGGCCTGCGCGGTACGGGCTGCGGCCTGAGACTTGGACACCATGCGATTCCTCCAACACGAGAGTCGACGGCCGCTCGACGGCGGCCACGGCATGCGTCAGTGAAGCCGCCCCGGCCCGTGCAGCTAACCCCACCATGGGGCCCCCACCATGGGGGTACCCTCCGGGCTGCTACTCCGTCATGCTGCGAAGACCAAGGGGGACCTGTGGACGAATTACTCCAGGCGCCAGCCCAGATCCCGTTCCACCTGCTGAACGACGCGTCCTTCGTGCGCGCTGTCCAGCGCAGGGACTTCACCGCGGTTTTCACCGCGGCACACGAGGCCGGGCTTTCCTTCAACCGGATAGCCGAGGCGTGCGACATGAAGTCCGAGCGGGTCTCCCGCGTCGCCCGCGGTGAGGCGACGGTGACGGCCCTTGACACCGTGGAGCGTATTGCGGACGGACTTCGGATTCCTGGTGCCCTTTTGGGACTTGCTGCGCGACCCTGGGAGCACAGCTCCCTGACACCGCACCCGGAGTCCGACGATGGAGACGATCCGATGAACCGCCGCCAGATCCTGCGCGGCGCGCTCGCCGCCGGCCTCACCACCAGCGCACTGACCACCCTGACCAACACTCGACAGCCAGTCGACCTCGCCCTGGCCGCCGACACCGACACCACCGACCTCGCCGACCTCGCCGACCTCGAGTCGGCCGCCGAGACGTACGGCTACGGCTATCACGGCCAGGCGCCCACCCGCGTACTGGCCGACCTCGTCAGCGACTTCGCTGAACTGCGCCCCTACCTCGACACCCCGCAGCCGGTCGCCACCCGAGTGCGGGTCTGCCACACGGCGGGACAGATGGCGGGAATGATCGCGATCGTGCTGCACGATCTCGGCGCCCGCAAAGAGGCCCGGAAGTGGTTCGCCACGGCGTCCAGGGCGGCGCAGGAGTCCGGCGACAGCCAGCTGCACGCCTGGGTCCTCGCACGCGAGGCCATGGTTCCCCTCAACTACGGCGCCCCGCAGGCCGCCGCACGCCTTGCCGAACAGGCACGGCAAGCTGCTGGGAACCGACCGACCGCCTCAGCCACCCTGGCGGCCGCGGTCGCTGCCCGCGCGTACGCGCTCTCACACCAGCCCGAACAGGCCCGCCACGCACTCACCGCCGCCGACCAGCTCATGGGACGACTGGATGCCGCGGCACAAGCAGACACGTGGCTGACCCACGGGGAACAAAAGCACCACGTCCACCTGTCCCACGCCTACACCGCACTCGGCGACACCCGCCACGCTCAACAGAGCCAGCAGCGAGCCCTGGAGCTCTCCGCCCCCACCAGCACCATGACCCGGTCACTGCTGGCCGTTGACGCGGCCATGTGCCTCCACCATGACGGCGACACCGAGCAGGCGTGCCGCCGCGCTGTGGCGGTACTGGACGGCCTGCCGGCCGCCTACCGCACGGGGCTCGTACACCAGCGGGCACGGGATCTGTACCACGCGGTCCCGGCCCGTCATCACCGGGAACCTGCCGTAGAGGATCTGCGCGACATCCTGGCTGCGTGACTATGCCCGTGCTCACGCCGGCTGCGGTCTGGATCGCTCGGATGCAGCACTGTTTCGGCTCTTGTTCCGCTCCGGCCACTGCGTTCTCGCACCACAGCGTCATCGTGAGGTCGACGCGGTCGGCGCCGCAGGCGGAGGGCTTGACGTCGATGACGGTGACCTCATTGGCAAAGTAGGACCACGAGCACGCCTGTGCCGATGCCCCCTCCTGCGCCCCGACCCCGCCCAGCGCGGCCGGCTGGTGGAGATCCGCGACAACTCCTCGACCCGATCGCCGAGGTCGAGCGGGAAGGCTGGCTCGGCGAGATCGAAGGGCTCCGAGTCAGCCTCGTCGGCGCCGAGGCCAAGACTGGCCAGATCGACTCGGCGGCATCCGGGGGGGCCTGTCCTGCTCGGTCTGCCGACGCCGCGAGCGGCCCAGCAGGGGTGATCATTCAGCGTGGAGGAAGAAGTGGTAGCCCCTCACTGGACCAGGCTGGTGTGCGGGTGGCCTCCGTTCGCCGGGCAGGCGTACAACTGCAGGCGGTTGGCGTCCAGCACCGTGATCCCGGGCGGATTGAACCAGATGTCGTCGGGCGCGCCGGCGACCTGGTCCTCGTACGGGATCCAACTCGTGGTGTTGCGCTGCCATTCGGACGAGGCGATGGTCAGCAGAGGCACCATCGCGGTCCCGCAGGCCACACAGAACCGCGGAACGGGGTCGGTCAGTCCCCAGCGGGACCAGCCACCGATCTTCCAGCCGGGGGCGTGGGACAGCGCGTCGTCATAAAGCTGCTGTGGGTCGGCCTCGTCGACCACGATGCCCGCTGCCTGCCAGAGCGCTGGGTCCTTGATCTGCTCTCTCAGCTCCTTGGGGAGTTCCCCGAGATTGGGGTACTCGGTGATCTGTTCCGGCGCGAGTACGCAAGGCTTGGGTATGTAGAGGTACTCGTCCGCGTCGAACGGCTCGGGCGGCGCGGCCAGCGCGTCGGTGACATCCGCGGCGGTCCGCCAGGACACCTCGATTGGAATACTTGAGTCGGGATCGTGCTCCGAGGGGCACCACAGGACCTGCAGCAGGTCGGTCCGCCCGGGCGGCCGCAGCAGGGGTATGTCCCGCGCGTACAGCTGGGCCACGGGCACCATGGGGTTACTCCATTCATGCCCGATGCGGCAGTACATCCAGGGTTGCTGTGCGGGCCACAGCAGGGGCCCGCCGATCGAGCTGTCGTGCACCGTGGGAGCGCCGGGACGCGGGTGCAGCCGGATCGCCGGGCGGGCCAGCGGGGCCAGCGCGGGAAAGACCGCGCCGATGTCGACCGGCCGTGGCGGGGTAGTACGTGTGCGATTCATGGTGATGATCATGCCAACACCCACTGACAACCCAGCAGGACCGGCCGCGTCCTGCATGCGCGCGACGCCCTCTCTGCTCACGCACGGCGCAAAGCGACGCCCCCCTGCCCTGGACCGACCCCAGCCGAGCACGCGTCAGAGTTCAGAGAAGTGACCAGGCCAAACGAGGTCGCGCCGGACCAGACAGGCCGAGGCATCCACACCTTCCAGGCTGCCCCCCTTGAGCAGGAAATGTAGGGTCTCAAATTTCGCTGCACAGTCTCAGCAAGCTTTGCATCTCGACTGCACATCGGAGACACGCAGGTCAGAGCAGCAGGGGTACGGGAACCTCGACGCCGGGGGGCAGCAGGAGCACGCTGGAGCGCCAAGCTCAGCTCTCGGGGGTGGCGGTGGAATGGGTCTCGCTGGCAAGCACGATCGTCGGCGGTGGAATTGCGACAGCATCGGCCGGAATCCTCGATCATCGCCGGTGGAGACGAGAACGAGGCGACCAGCACACCGAAAGCCGACGTTCGCTCTACGTCTCCTACCTCTCTGCTCTCGCATCGGCTCGGCACGCTTGTCGCGTGACCGTTCGCGAGCCAGAGCGCGACCCTCAGCAGCGCAGGCGCGCAGTGTGGGAACCATTCGAAGCCTGCACAAGTCTGCGATACGAGCTGTCGATCTGCGCGCCGCGCTACGTGGTCGAGAAGTCCGACGATTCGTTTCGACGGCTCCGCGACCTGCGGGACATAGTTACTGACGGATTCAGCAGGGACAGCAACGAGTACGTGACCGGGCGACATCGCTACGACCGGGCGTACCAGGAACTTTGGGATGCCATGCGTAAAGACCTCGGCGCCGCTGCCTAACCCTCAGCGCGACGAACCAGCGAGCTTACTGCCAGTGCGGCAGCGCTCCTGGGAAGTGCAACCGTCCGTGAGACTGGCACCGGCCATCACGGCTGCGCAAAGACGAAGCAGCCCAGGCCAGAGCGCCGCCGCATGCAGCAGACGGCGAGAACCTACAGGAAACCAGCCTAAAACGGTGCAGATCCACTAGGGCCTGTGTGACGTCGTGATCAATCAGGTGCTTTCAGCAGGTCGTTGATCCAGATCATTGAAGCGCGGAGGTGGAGGCCGGCGAGGTAGCTCTCGGGCGTCTTGTCGTATCGAGTCGCGACGCCGGCATCGTGACCTGTGGGCCGGCCGCCCCGGCTGCCTTTCCTCTTCCGGTTGGCAGCCTGGTCCTTCTTCTCCGGGATGACGGCCTTGATGTTGCGTTTGCGCAGGTAAGAGCGGTTGGCGCGGGATGAGTAGGCCTTGTCCGCGGCGACAGCCCCAGGCCGGGTCCGGGGGCGGCCGACCGGCAGACGGACCCGCACCTTCTGCAGCACGGGGACGAACTGCGGGCTGTCGGCGGCCTGTCCTGCGGTCAGGACGAACGACAGCGGACGGCACTTGCGGTCCACGGCGAGATGAATCTTGCTCGTCAGCCCGCCACGGGACCTGCCGAGCAGGGCTTCCTTCAGACGGAGCTTGCGCCGTCGCCTGATGTGCCGCCGCTCTTCCCGGCCGGGCACGTCGCTTCCGGCCTGTCCGTTCTGTTCCGGCGGGCCGCCCCTTTTTGCCGGGCCCGTTCCTGGTCAGCGGCGGCTTCCTCAAGCGGGTCCATGACCTCCTTGCCGATGCACATCCCAGCGGCGTCGTGGTGGGCCCGGGCGGTGGTGGAGTCCACGCTGACCAGTGACAAGTCCGTCTTCCCCTGGCGGGCGGCCTCAGCGATCACGCCTTCCAGCAGTGCGGTGAAGACGCCGGCGTCCCTCCAGACCCGGAAGCGGCCGTAGACCGTCGGCCACGGGCCGAACTCGCCCGGCATCTCCCGCCACTGACTGCTGGTGCGAAACCGCCAGATCACTCCCTCGAACTGCTCACGCAGCCGCTCAGGGTATGGACCGTACTCGCCTATCGGCAGGAACGGCTCGATCAACTGCCACTGCTCGTCGGTGAGTTGCCTGCGCGTCACGACCGTCTTCCTACCGGATTCGCAGTCCAGACGGATCCCGATCGGCAAGATTGATCACGACGTCACACAGGCCCTAGAAGGCCGCCGCCCATACCCTGCCCCACCGTCAAATCGGGCTGCCGGGCAGCGGAAACCGGTCGTGCCCGGGGCAGGCGGGAAACGGTGCCGCCGCCAGTCGCAGCGCGTGCCAGGCGTCAGCGCGACCTGCCGACTGACTGAAGCGCAGGCGTACTCGCCCTCACGCGCCGAATCCGCGACCGGCGCCAGGAACTGCCCGCGGGCGCGGGGAATTTACGAAGCCGCCCGTCAGGCGATCCACGCCTCGCTGCGTCGATGCCGGCCCAATCCCACAGCGGAGAACTCGTCCTGCCCGGCGTCAGCCTCTACACCCAGCCGTCCCAGCGCCTGAGAGATCGGGCTGCCGGCAGATGAGAAGGGCTGGCCCTCCGCCACCTCGATCGGCCCCAGCACGATGGTGCCCCCGTCCCACACGGCGGCCCGCTGCTCCCCTACGCCACCGAAGTACTCAGCCTCCACGTAAGCCACCGGCCGACTCCTCGACCAGTCAGCCAGGACCCTCTCAAACCCTCCTGGCAGCCGCCAGAACCCCAACGCGTGCACACCACTGCTGTCTGCGACGGAATCGAACAGCGCATCCGTCATGGGCATGAGCGACAGACCCTCGCCGATCGGCGCCATTCGAGCAGCAGGCAGGTCCCGCGCCATACCGCTCAGCGTCTCCCCGTCAGCGATCACTGCTTGCAGCTCGTACATCCAAAACCCTCTCCCGATCGGAGGCCCATCCTCTCCCACACAGCCAAACCGAACTCGTGCCAGGGGCTCCCCGACCGGACGAACCATCACGCCCGGGGGGCTCCCGGACACGGGACCGTCCGGTTCGACCGAACCCGCAGGTCTCCGCAGGAGAGCGCCGCGCCGTCCCGAACACATGGTTACCCCGCTTTCTGCTCCGCGAAGGCTCCGGCACGGCGGAAGCACACACCGACGCCGACTCAGGAGCGGACCCCGGCCCCGGCGATGGCCGCGCTCCAGACCCGCTGACAGCCTCATCACGCGGACCGCCCTTCTACGCCACGAACGCGGAGAACCCCGCCCACGGCGACGTCCCCTACCTCCGGCTCCACATCGACAAGGACCTGGACGACGCCTGCACCGGGGTGACCTATGAGCAAGCGCACGGGCAGCAAGTCGTCCTACAAAAATCAGCCGTCGTAGCGCATCCAGTCGACGGCGACGTCGGCCAGCGGGTCCAGGGCACTTCGACGGGTGGCTCCGGCCCAGACATCGAATGTTTCCCCGTCCTCACTGCTGACACGCACGACGAGGCCGGGGGCCACATAGAAGCGAGTTGGCGCCCAGGGCCAGAAGGGACGCAGCGGCACAGGGTGCAACGCCTGGGTGAGCTGCTGGACCTGTGGCGCCGTGAGTGCCCGGGGCAGGGCCAGGTAGTCGGCGCCCATGGAGGCCTCGAAGAGGGTGAACTGGATCAGGAAGCCGCTGAGCGGTTCCTGTTCGGCGATCGGCTCCTCGTCGAACTCACGGAACCAGACGGTCGGATCAGTTTCGGGTTCCTCAAGCGTCCACAGCAGTGGCCAGAAGAAGCCTCCTTGGTTCTCGAGGCCGAAGACGAGCATCTCCCCGAGAGGGTCGGTGTGCAGTTCCGGCTCGGGCAGGATCCTGTTCTGAATTCCGAGGGCACCGGGCCGCCGCTCCGCGAGGCGGTACAGCTGCCTGAGTCCAGCGGGCAAGCCTGACGCAGAGTCGATGACGGGCGATTCGTGGGCACCTGCGGTGGGATACCAACCGGAGACAAACTGCTCCAGAGATGCCGCACGGTCACCGTTCACGTCCCTGAGCCACTCCAAGCCCGGCAAGTGCGCAGGTGGAAGCGGTGGGCGCACCCGGCTGAGGAGCTCTGCACTCGAGGGTGCCTCCAAGTGCAGATCGCAATCGGTGAGAACGCCGTCGGAGGTGCTGGCCCGACTCACCCGGGCGGTGCCCAGGTACACAACCTCGCCTCCGACGCGTACCGCGACGTGGATCGGCAACGAGCCTTCGCCCGCACCGCCGGGCGAGCCCATCAGCCGTTGCGTGACCGGTGCCGATGCCGGCCCGATCAGGCGAACCTCCTCAGCGCTCCACACACCGCTCCTCGCGGGTGCGTCACTCGCTTCCAGGGTGATCACCGTCCCCGCCTGGCCTACGACGATGCTGGCGCCCCCCACCAAGAACGGTCCGGCGATCGCCGAGCCGACGAGCACGGATACCCGCTCTTCATCGAACACCAGCGCCGGAATTGCGGCGGAGCCCTGATCAGTCATCCCCGCATCATCGTCGACCGTCACTGGGCATCCCTAACGTCTGCTGGCTGCGGCCGTCACAAGATCAGCGCCAGAGCCGAATTGCTTGATCGTTGACATGCCGGTCTACAGCGCTACCTGTCACGACCGCCGCTGTCCCAAAGCCCCGCGCAGGTCACGCCGAATCCTGTAGCAACGCCTGTGTTCGGTCTCTACAGTCGCCGCATGGCCACCGAGGACGAGAATCCAAGCCAGCGCGACATCACTGCGATGCTCAAAGATCAGACCAGTGCCTGCAAGGCAGCGCGCGATGCCATCGCCGCCGGCGGCGAGGTCATGCTCTACGACGGACAGCCGCCACAGTGGATGGTCCTTGGCATCGCTGCGACAAGGCTGAGGCGGTCGTTGAAGATCGGCCTGACAACCCTTGGCCTCGACGAGACCGTTGAGATCCTCCGCGCTCGGCACTGCGACGAGCAACTGCGTACGGGCAACATCGTCGCTGCAGACCGCTCCTGGTTCTTCACCTTGTACTTCGACGCGACCGGGACCGAGCTCCTGGCGTGCAGCGGCGTCAAGAACGAGCGCCCCTCGCGGAGGGACGGTCAGAAGCTCCAGCTGTAGAGGCCGCCACCCGTATTTACCGCAGACGCTGCGAGGCGGGCAACGCCTTGCAGGACTGCCAGCAGGTCATCGCCGGTCATGTCGTCTCCGTCCTCGGATCGGAGGCGCGTGGTCCAGCGGCCTGCAAGCTCTTCCAACTCGGCGGAGCTGGCGTGGGCCAGCGCCCGGGTCAAACGCTGTGGCAGAGCGAACACCTCGACGCCGTCGTTCAAGGGGGCAGTGACCCAGTCTGGCCACGCCCACCCAAGGAGCTGTTCGACCGGTGGGGCCTCGGCCGAAGGCTCCTGGAAGTACATGTCCCACTCGGCGATGGCACTGTCCGGCTCAATGAAACGGCAGGTCACTGACTCAAAAGCCTGACCAGGTCCCCGCGGGCGCGTCGCAGCAGCGGTCTCGTCGTCGGCGGCGAGGAAGAACACTATGTCGTGGGCCATCTGAGCATGATGGCAGCCCGCCGAACCGACGCCGGTCGGCCTTTCAGTCCCACCAGAACGTCCAGTGGGGGTTACTCACCAGAGCTTCCTCCGCGTAGACGCGGATGCTTTCGTACCCCTGCCAGATATTGTCAGGGCAAAACGCAAAGTGCTCCGCGGCGACCGCGAGAGCTTCATCCAGCGTCTGCGGAGGGGCTGCTACCGACAGGTCCAGCCGCGCGTATGACAGAGCAACCACCCGGACGCCGAAACGGTCCTCCCAGGAACGGAGAACGGCACACAGCCGGGCCACATCGTTTTCGTAGTTGACCGGCCCTGACCAGCCAATTGCCGCGAGGATGTCCGCAGCCCGGCCCACCGGGACCAACGCCAGCCGAGGGCTCTTGAGCGAGTGCCCGACCAAAGCCTTGGCCACGTCCGCGGCAGTAGTGTCCGGATCTGCCGCTGTGCTCCCTGGCGGCGCAAGCCCAGGCCAGCTACCGGTGAACGGGGCAATTGTCTCGCCCGCGTCCTCGTCGTCTTCGTTCTCCTCGGTTTCCGATGCTGCAGACTCCCAAAAGTCCTTGAGGACCTCCTCGGCATGATGGCCGCCGGGGTCCGACATCATGCCGGGATCCAGCTCGCCGTCCCACCACTCCTCGATACCGGATTCGTCCTGGAGAAGTACAGGCTGCAGTCCCACGTCCCGGGCCGGCACGTACTCGGCCCACGTACCGGGCGCTGCCACCCCTTCGGCCACCCAGAGCAGCGGCTCAGGCCAAGGACCATCGTTGGTCTCGGTCACGAGTGAGCCCGGCGGCAGGCTAAGACCCAGGCTTCCGCCCATGGGGTCGGTCAACATCGCCGTCAGCGGCTTGGAACGTGTCGTCATGACGATGAAGGTAACGGCCCCCACCGACAGACCTCAGCTGGCCCAGGACGACAGCTCGCTGGCGCACCTGGTTGGTGGCGACGGAGTCGGTCATCGGGGGCGGCGGGGCAGCGGGGTGACAGCGCGGGCATCGTGAAGGGCGGCGCGCAGGAGGCCGTTGTCGATGCTCAGGCGTTGGATGGCGGCGATGGCGAGTTCGAGCTCTGCAGCGAGGTCGCGGTTGTCCCTTCGCAGCCGGGCGTTGTTGGCCTGGACCTTGCTGTAGGCGTCGGATGCGGTCGTGCCGCTTGGCGTGCGCGCGATGGCGGCGAGCTCGGAACAGATGTCTGGGTAGTTGCGGCGGAAGGTGGTGTTGGCGAGGCCGAGGTGGGTGGCGAGGGCCAGCACGCTTGGGCGTCGGCCGGCCTCGGAGGTCAGGTTGTCGATGGCGGCGTGGACGTCGGTGCGGCTCGGAAGTGGGTTGCGGTGGGCGGTCACTGGGCGGTCCCGTTGGCGGTGAGACAGGCATGGATCGCGTTGCGGCGCCGTGTCAGGCCGGCGTACAGCAGCGGTGGGAGGACGGGGCGGGCGCGGAGTCGGTCGTCGATGCGGTCGGCCTCGGCGGCAAGGGTGCTGGTGTTGTCGGCGGTCAGGGCAACGTTGCGGCATTCCAGCGGTTGGCATTCGTGCGGGACTGGACCCGCTCGGCCTCCGGGGGCGGAGCGGGGTCGGCACAGTGCCTTGTCCGGGTTGAAGACGCAGGTGACGTAGGTGCCGGGGTAGACCTCGGGGTCGTGGCGGGCCAGAACGCGGCGCAGGCGGGCCCGGTCGGTGACGACGGAACCGGTGAACCCGATGCGGTGGTGGAAGTCGGCGAGCCGGGCGGCTGCCTCGCGGGCGGCGGGACCGCTCAGGTCGTGCCCAGCGTGAGCCCTTCGCGGTTGAGCCAGGTGAGGAAGCTGTCGGCCGCGGTGACGTGGCAGCGCACGTTCAGATCCTGGAGGCGATTTGTGTGGTCGTGGCCGAGACGTCGTCGGAGTCGGCGCATGTGGTGCCAGACCGCATAGCCGTGCAGGATCCGGCGCTCGGCGAGATCGACGCGGCCCTGGATCGTCTCCTCGATCCATTTCTCCAGGGCGAGGAGCCGTTCGTCGCGGGGCGGGAGAGCACCGGTCGCGACCAGGACACTGCGCAGGTGAGCCAGCACTTTGCCCGGAGGCAGTTCGTCGAGGACGTCGTGGGTGACGGGACGATCGTCGCGTCCTATGCGCTCCAGCAGGTCGCGGACCTCGTGGCGCGCCGGCTACCGCAGACTCAGCCCTCGCTACGAACGCCAACCCCGCAACTACCTGGCCTTCCTCGGCCTCGCTGCCGCACTGTGCTGCTACAAATGCCTCCTCCGACTCACCACATAGGACCGTACTCGGCAGCGGCGCGGCCGAGTCTCCCCGTCCGCATCGCCCATTGAACTCAGAGGGTGGTTTCGGAATTTCCAGAACCACCCTCCAGCATGAACGCCGAGAACAGTCCTACCGACTGGACATGCTAACTAGACCTCGCATGTGCGGCATCCCATTCGCTTTCGAATTCTTCTCTCGCGATCTCGACCGCAGTGAATTCCACCGCCGCTTCTAGCTCCTCAAGGCTTGGTGCCGGAATTTCACCGAGCATCGCATTACCTGTCGAGCTTTGCGAATCCGCAAAGAATCTGCGACCATCACGGAACACCTCAACCTTGCGTGTCTCGTATCTACTTTCATCCAACTCGCTATAAAACCAAGTTGGCTCATCGTTGAAATCGTGATGCCAGGCAAGCTTCAGATAGCTCGTCATCAATTCGCCCCATATCCCCGGATTCTTTGTGTGATGTCAAGGGGTGCATCGTTCGGGATAAGAAATACCCCAGGCCGATCCGCAGCCGTTACAAGCGGAAGGCCTCGGACATCAATACCGATGTAGTGGCTGAAATTTCCTCCGCCCCAAGGGGTTCCATAGAACGCCCTGGCCAGCTGCCCGGGTCTTTTCGTGCCGGGTACAATATCGGAAAGATATTGCCCATCGCCGAGCTTGGCGTCTTGAGGCTTGGCCGCCCTCTTCGAGGCCCAGAGCTCCCCGCTATCCATTATCTTCTTCATCTTGTCTTCTGTTGTGTAGTGATAGAGCGTTTCCGGACCGCAAGTGTTGTGCACCAGAACCGGCGTCGTACCAGCGAGTACATAGTACGTGTGCAGGTCGTTGACGGTGAGGTTGTACATGTCCGCGGAGCCGGGGACTGTGGTCACCTTGAGAAGGGCAACCTGCTGTCCCTTGTCCGTGGTCAAAGAGTGGCCTGGGGTAACTCTGCCTGCGGGTACCCATGCACGCGTGGTGGCATCCCAGAAGGGGTGCTTCTGGTTGGTGTGGATTGTGCTGTCGGTCCCGTTCGGCCTCTTGACCGTGAGGTCGATGAGGTCGTCGTCTCTGTTGATGAGGGTGGCATCGACACGCCGGGCGCCCTGGTGCTTTCCACCCTCGGGGTCTGCTGCCTGGACCTTGTCGCCGACCTCGATCTCGCTGATCGGCTTTGTGTCTCCGTCCTCCAAGAGCACGGGAGTGTCAGGCGTGAAGCTGCAGCCTCCCTTGAGTGCACGCACTCCGAAGCCGGCCTCGCCTATTTCGCCCTCGACGACCCCCGTTGCGAGGGTGGACAGAGTGGAGAAATTTTCGAATGTCTCTGATGTGACGTCTACTCCGTGTTCGGCGTATTCCTTGCGGATCGCGTCACTTGCGCAGTCGACTTCCCCGAAGAGCTGGTACAAGCTGCAGGTCCACGTTGCGGCATCGACAACGCCTGTGACGAGAGCCGGCACGATGTCGCGATCGGTACCCAGGGGCTGATCAGTCTCGACATGCTTGCATCGCCCAAATCTCGCGCATCCTATGCCGGACTTCAGCTTCTTGCGCTTCGCTGTTCCGACCTTCTCGCCTGGTTTGGCCGGTGTGGTTCCGCCCAGTTTCGGCTTTGATTGGCGTTCCACCTCTTCCGATCCTGTCGGGCAGCTGCCGGTCTCCATGTTGCAGCTGAAGGTTCCGTTGGGGTCGGACAGGGTCACCGGGTTGTTTTCGGCGTAGCTGTAGCCGGTGAGTGATTGGGGTTTGTTGGGTTCGAGGATGGGGTCGATGCTGATGAAGCGACCGGTGTTGGGGTCGTATTCGCGGGCTCCGAGGTGGGTGAGGCCGGTTTGTGTGTCTTTGGTGCCGCCGATGAAGCCCCTGGTTCCGGCCCAGTTGGTGGACGGGGTGCCGCGGTCCTGGCCGAAGGGAGTCATCCGGCGCTGGGTGGCTGTGCCGTCAGTGGCGTTGATGCTGGTGTCGGCGGTGCCGTGGTGGTCGGTGGCCTGGAAGGTGACCTTGTTGTCGTCAGTGCGGACGGCGGTGGCTGCGCCGAGCGGGTAGTAGCGGTTGGCGGTGGGCTTGGCCGTGCCCTTAGTGAGTTTCAGTTCGGTGGCGCCGAGGTAGAGCGTGGTGCTCTCGTCGGCGGGGTTGGCGGTGTCGAGGGTGTGGCCGGTGAGGCGGTTGCCGCTGGGGTCGTAGACGTAGTCGGTGGTCTTCTTCGTCGTCGCCGAAGAGGCGGCAGCCCTCGTCTGGAGGGTATCGGTGACGTTGGCCAAGTGGCCTTCCGCATCCCAGACCAGTGTCTGGTCGCTGGAGAGGGTGGGGCTGGGGTTAAGTGTCCGGCGGGTGGTGTTGCCGGCCTGGTCGTAGTCGTAGGTGTCGGTGACCGGACTGGTGTTGCCGGTGGTGGTGCTGGTGGACAGCAGAGAGTGCGGGTGGGCCGCGCCTGCGGTCGGGTAGCTGTAGGTGCGGACCTGGTCCTTGGACGTGTCACCCGTGGTGTTGTGCTGTGTTTCGGTCTTGCGGGTGCCGTCGGTGTTGTAGGTGTAACTGGACCAGTAGGGGGCCAAGCCGCCGAGCTTGCTGCCGTCCGGAGCAGCCGGGCAAGACGGGTCGGTGGGAGTGAACGCCTCGGTGAGACGGGCGAGGTAGTCGTACTTGAAACACTGCCGGTCCGTGCCGGTGCGTGAGACGTCGCTCAGTTCAGTGACGTTGCCGGCCTCGTCGTACTTGTAGGCGTTGGCACGGGCCGGTACGGCGGTGTTCTCGGTGTCGGTGCGGCTGACCGAGAGGCGCTGGGTGCCCTGTTCGTAGCCGTTGGTGATGGTGGTGCTGATGCCACCGGCGTTGAGGGTGGAGCGGTAGGGCTTGCCGGTGAGGGTGTACGTCTGGTTGGCAAGGTAGGTGGACAGGTTGCTGCTGGCGGCGGTGGTCTGGTGGAGCTTGTTGTAGGTGAAGGCCACCACCTCGGCGGGCAGGCTGCCCGCAGCCGGGTAGGACGTCGACTGGACGGTGCCGTCCGGGTTGTAGGAGTTGCCGGTCGCGTAGTCGCCGGCCAGGGCCTCTTGGCCCGGGACGGAGGGGACGGTGAGGGTGGTCTTGGTCGGCCGGTACAGCGGGTCGTAGGTGTTAATGGTGGCCTTGTACGGGTAGACCGTGCCGCCGATGTTCACGTAGCGGGTGGAGGTGGCCGGTTGTCCCTTGACCTTGTCCCAGGTCTGCGAGGTCAGCAGCGGACCGGCGATCGTCCCGGTGCGGGTCTCCAGCAGGCGGGAGAGGTTGTCGTAGACGTTGGCGATGGTCTTTCCGCGGCCGTCGGTGGTCCTTGTGAGTTCACCGCGGTCGTTGTACGCCTTCGTGGTGGTACCGCTGTCCGGGTCGACCGCCTTGGTCTGGCGGCCGAGCTGGTCGTAGGTCCAGGACCACTGGGCGCCCTGCGGGCCGGTCAGCCCGGTCATGTGCCCGGCCGCGTCGTAGCGGTAGGTGGTGCTGTCGTACGGGCCGGTGGGGCCGGCCGGGTTGGTGGCCTGGTACTGGCGCAGTTCCGTTGTCTGCCCTTGGGCGTCGCTGATGGTGGTGGTGGGGGTGGCGCCCTTGGGTGGGGTGACGGTGACGCGGTCGCCGCCGTAGACCGTGGTGGTAGTGCTTAGCGGGGTGCCCGTGCCGTTGCCCGAGAGCAGGGTGGTTTTGGTGGACCGTCCCAGGCCGTCGTACTCGGTGGCGGTCTGGGTCTCGATGCCGTCGGCGTCGACCACCGTGAACAGGGTGCCGCTGGGCGCGGCGGTGTTGTGGTAGGGGGCGTAGGAGAGGCGGACCTGGCCGCGCTCGTCGTAGAACGTGTCGGTCAGTATCCGACCGCCGTCGGGACCAGGAGCCTGGGTCTGGCGGACGCGGCCGAGGCCGTCGTACAGGGTGTAGCTGGTGTCGGAGGAACCGTCGTTGTTGAGGGTGAGTGTGGCGACCGACTGGATCGTGTTCTCGGCGCTGGTGTAGCGGAACTGCAGGTTCGGCGACTGGTTGTTCAGTTTGGAGCGGTTGGGCTTCCACACCTTCAGCGGGCGTCCGAGCGCGTCGTATTCCACATCGGTGCGCAGGTTGTTGGCGTCAGTACTGATGTAGGAAAGGCCGCGCAGGGAGTCGAGGTAGGACGTGGTGGTCTGGGCCGTGGCCGCGTCACCGGCGGTGGCGGGCGGACCAGTGACCGCCACCTTGGTGGGCCGACCGGTCGCCGGGGTGTAGATAGTCGTCGTGGTGCGGGGACTGGCCACCGGGGTGGATACCGGGGCCTTGGCGGGGTTGGTGGGGTCGAAGACGCTGGTGGAGACCAGTGCCGTGGTGGTCAGGGGCCGTCCGTAGCTGTCGTAGCTGGTGGTGTCGTCGAGGTAGGTGGCGGTGCTGCCGCTGCGGGATTTGAGGGTCTCGGTCATGGTGACCAGGCCCTTGGTCGGCGCAGCGCCGTACGCCTGTCCGTCGTAGCGAGTGCGGGAGTCGGCCAGGACCACGGAGGTGCCGTCGGCGCGGGTATCCCGGTCGGGGTCCGCGTCGCAGCTGGCCGCGATCGTTTCGGTGCGTATCGCGGCGGCCCGAATCCATTCGTCATCCGCGTAGGTGGTCCGCGTGCACTTCTCGTCGCCCGCCACCTCGGTGTCGCCCAGATCCTCGACCGTAGGAGCCCTGCCGAGGTCGTCGAAAGTGGTGTTGACGCGGGTCTCGCGCCACCTGCCGACCACATCCAGGTAGGTGAAATTACGGGTGCGGCTGGTGCCGGTGAGGTTGGCGGTGGTGGTGCCCCAGTCGCGATCCCGCTTGGCGGTCTGCTTCTTCCAAGGCGTGTTCACCGTCTTGGCCAGGATCTTCCCGCCCGGCCTGTCGAAGGTCTCGCTGCGGTACTCGAAAGCGGCCCAGGCCTCGTCATCGGTGAGGTCGTTGCCCTCACCGTCACCGACGGTGACGCTGCGGGTCTTGGATTTGTCGGCGGGGTCGGTGCGGTCGCCGTTCATTCCGCGCAGGAAGTAGTGGTCAGCTTGGGTGGACATGGCCTGGCTGCTGCCGGTCTGGACCCGGACCTTGCCGTAGCCGCGCCACTGCGACCAGGTCTTGAACTTCTCCTTGGTGATGCCCTCCGTATCGTCGAACGCCCACGCGCCGCCGTCGAAGTAGGTGTAGTTCGTCTGGGTGCTGAGGGCGCCGCCAGTGCGGTCGGAGGAGATGACCGAGTCCACGACGTACTTGTTGAACCACTCCGTGGTCACCGGATCACTGAAGCCGGCCTGGTACATCTGAGGGAAACAGCGCGAGGTGTTGGACTGCGCACTGGGCAGGCTGTCCCAGGAGCAGGCGGCCTGCGAGTAGTTCACATCCAGCTGACCGCCCGACTCGTCGAGCACGGTTCGCAGCCGCTGCTTGTAGAAGCCCGGCCGCCCGTCGCCGCTCTTGTCCAGACGCCCGACCTGCGGACTATAGGACAGTGTCGTCGCCGGCAGGGGGGCAGGTGTGGCCCCGGCGAGGCCGGTGTGTTTGATGGAGTCGAGCAGGAGCTGGTAGTCGAAGTCGGCGGTACCCCACTTGTGGTGCAAGTCCCAGGAGTCGATGGGCTTGTAGCTGCCGTCGGCCTGCAGGGTCTTGGTGGTGACGTTGGCCAGCCGGGTGCGGCCCCAGAAAGTCGGCGACAGGCGCCCCATGTCGCACTTGCCGCCGGTGTTGCAGTTGCGGTCCCAGGGCGTGTCGTACCAGTACTGCCGGTTGGTGTCGATCTTCGCCGGGTCGCACAGCGCCGTGTTCGTCTCCAGGCAGCGTTCGGCGGTGGTGAAGTCCACCCGCGCCATCGGCTTGACGGTGTCGGAGTAGAGATCCTTGAGCTGCTGACCGTATTCGATGTGATCCAGGACCGAGGCGCGGACGTAGGGGGTGCCGTCGGTGTCCTTGAGGTTGCGGCCGTAGGTGTTGGTCTCCTGCTTGTACCAGTAGGTGATGTCGTTGCCGTTGGGGTCGATGACCAGGTCGAGGTTGAAGCGCCGACCCTGCTGGCACCAGGAGTCGGCGAATGCGGCCTTGTTGCACGGCTCGCCGCTGTTGTTACCGAAGACCGGGACGGTTTCCACCGACTTGGTCTCAGGCTTGCCCGAACTCCAGTTGGTCAGCCGGTTATAGCCGAAGTAGTAGCGGGTGCCGTTGGCGGTGGTGGCGCGGAAGTACTCGCCGTCGTTGTCCCCGTTGCCCCGGTCGGCCTGGCGCCAGCGGAAGACCCGGGTGTTGTCGTCGCCCTTGATCCGCCACTCTTCGTCGCTGATCGGGATCAGTTCACCGGAGTGTCCGTCGAAGCTGATGGTGGCGTTGTCGTACGCCCAGCACAGGTCACCGGGCTCGACCCCGTCGGTCTTCACCCCGTCATCGCCGCACGGCTTGTAGGACCGCTCGATGAAGCCAGGCGCGACGTCGAAGCCGTCACCCGCCCAGGAAGCCTGGTTGTTGCTGTTCGCGGTACGCCCGTCAATCGCACCCGAGTCGTAGGACAGGCCCACAGTGGGGGCCAGCCCGGTCGGCACCGATGGGACCGCCATGTTGTAGGACCAGGTGAACGAGCCGCTGTTCAGTGACGTGTTCCAGGTCGATGCCGCCGACAGCGGGGACGCCTTGTAGTCACCCGTCGGGCCTGCGGAGCCCGTGGTCGCGGCCAGCACCATCATCCCGCCCGCCGACGCCTGGGCCCCGATGGCCTGGGCTGCGGACTTCGGCGCGGTCGTGGTGCCCGGGATGGTGACCGCGTCGGCGGTCACGGTGTGCTTCTCGGCATCGTTGCGGCCCGCCAGCGGGGTGGAGGTGCGGCATTCCGGCTTGCTCGGGGTGCTCAGCACACAGGAAGGCAGCTGTACCAGACGCAGCCGCTCCCCGTACCCGGCGCCCGCGGCATCGGCGAATGCGTCGTAGTCGACACTGACCCGCACCTTGTTGGCCGAGCCGCCGTTGGGGGCGACCGTCAGCAGGAGACCGTCCACACCGGCCCTCTGGGCGGCCTTGCGGTCCAGCACCTTGACCGTGGCGGCCGTGTCCCGCACGGCGTACGGGGGCGCGGCCTGCTTGTTCGGAACCAGCGGACCGTTCGGCACCGCGGCCAGCGACACGGGCAGCGAACCGACCCTGGCCTCTTTACCGGATCCGCCCGACGCCGTGGCGCCGAGCACGGGGCCGCCATTGGCCGCAAGGGTGACGCTGGCGGTGGCTTCCTTGGGCCAGGCCGTCTTCGGCCTGCGGGGTTGGGAAACGGTCTTGTCCACTGGGCGTGGCTTCGTCGCGGCGTTGGTGCCCTTGACCGACTTCTCCTTCCACGCCGCGACGGGAAGGTTCGTTTCGGCCACGGCTTCTGGACCGGGCAGGACCTGCAGCAGTCCCACCACCAGGGCGGCTGAGAGGACGGCGGCGATTCTCGCTGTGGTGCGGGTGCCCGCTCGGCGGGCTGGAGTGATGCGCATCGTAAGCAATTCCCCTGCCGCACCAGAACAGGGTCTGGTGCGGCTGATCGTGCCGGCCGTGGGCCAGGCAGGGTGTGGAGAGGAGGGTAAAGAGGAGCCAGGGCGCGGGCCCGCCCACGCAGTGGGCGGGCCCGCATCCGGTGGCGTGGCCGCCTAGTTGGCGGGGCCGGTAATGCTGTCGAGCTCGTCGCCCTGTGCCAGCTGCGCGATCCCAGCGGGGCTCAGAACACCCTGGTAGGCCCACACATCGTCGATCTGCCCGGAGAACCAGTCAGAGTTGGCAACCGTGGCCGGGTTGCGGCCGAACCGCAGCTCCTGGGTGGCCTTCAGCGGCTGATCCGCAGCGGTGAAGGAGACATGCGGGGTACAGCCCGTATCGGCATCGGGGCAGATCTCATTCTCCCGCTGCCCATTCACATACAGGGCCAGCTCGTTGGAGAAGGCGTCATACGTCACCGCGAGGTGGTTCCAGTAGCTGCCGACGCCCTGTGAACCATCGAAGGTGTGCACCGCGACGGCGTGCTTGGCCGTACCGTCCACCGTCTCCACCTGCCAGTCCCCGATGTTGCCGGGACTGACCGGGTCGTCGCTGGTGCGCAGGAACTTCCAGCGCACAGTGACCGCAGGGCCCTTGTCGCCTCCCAGGGACAGCACGGTCATGTCCCGGTTGGGCGGCGCGGCCGACTGAGCCCACCCGGCCAGGGTGAAGCTCTGCCCCGTATCCAGCGGCACCGGGTTGGTCTGCGCGAACGCGCTGCTCCCGTTCAGCGTCAGCGCGCCGGTACCGACCCGGGCCTCGTCCACCGTCGTGGACACGCTCGCACCGCCGTAGAGGGACGCGGGGAACATCTGGCGGTCCTCAGGCGAAGTGGGCGTAGCGGTCGCGGTGGCGGTGTTGAACTTCCACCGGGCTGCCAGCTGGGGACGCTGCTGAAGCATCGTCTTGGCCTCGTCGCCGGTGACGATCCGGTCGAAGACGCGAACGTCGTCGACGTCACCGCCGAGGAACTCCGCGGTCGTTCCCTCCCGGCTCTGCCCTGCGATTGTAAGCGGCTTCGGTGCCGCCCATGGCGTGGTCTGGGTGTAGTTGCTCTCGTCGACCAGGTAGCCGTTGACGTAGAGGCGGATCTTGTGGGCGACCGTGTCCGAGACTCCTACGAGGTGAGTCCACTCGTTGTTCGTCGCAGCGAAGCACGGCACCCCGTTCACCGGGGCGGTGCAGGCGGGCTGGACCGCGCGCACCAGGGTGTCGGCGGTGGAGTCCTCCGCAGACCGGCCGAAGACCCACTTCTTGTAGTACGCCGAGTAGTAGAGGGAGAACTCGGGCTGGTGAACACCGGGCTGGCTCACCGCCACCTTTGTGGTGGAGTCTCCTGCGGCCAGCGCCGGACGGCGCACCCAGGCCGAGACGGAGAAGCTGCGGGTGCCGTCCACCTGCGGGCGGGCAGTGGTGGCGTAACCGTCCGCTCCGAAGCGGACGGCCTTGCCGTCGATCCCGTCCTTGATGCCCGTCTGCACATCGCCGGCCACGGTCAGGTCGCCGGTCTCGGAGGTGCCGTCAGCGGTCGTGCCGCTCTCGTCGAGCGACCACACCGCCTTCGCACCCGTGCCAGTGGTGATCGAGCGACCGGCCGCCAGGTCCGTCATCTCCGCCAGGTCCAATGCCCGGTCGTAGACCCGGACATCGTCCAGCGAGCCCTTCCACGGATCGGCGTAGGTGTCGCGCCAGCGCAGGCGCCCGAAGTCCATCGCTCCGCGCGCCGACCACAGGCTCACACCCGCAATCGGGGTGGACGGCTTCCCGTTCACGTACACCGTCAGCGTCTTGGCCACTGCGTTGTACACCCCGGCGAGGTGCGTCCACTGGTTGGCCACCGGGGCCACGTCAGAAGAGGCGGTGTACCAGCTGTAGTCGGTGGCTTGATCCGCCATCGGCGCCTTGAGCGTCCACTTCCCCCCGGTCAGGCCCAGCGAGACGGCCTGGTGCACACCGCTCTGGCTCACCGCGGACTGAAACTGGGCATTCACGTCGGTGGTGTTCACCCAGGCGGAGACGGTGAAGCTCTGGTCCGTCTCCAGTACCGCGCTCTGCGTGGACAGGTAGTTCTTCGGCGTGCTATCCGGCGCCGTCTCGCCCGTCAGGGCCACGGCGCTTCCGGTGTGCCCGGCCGCGCCGAAGGTGCCGCCGGTGAGCGTTGCGGGGAAGTTTGCGGCCGGGCCCGAGGCCAGCTGCTTGCTGCCGGTGGTGTCGTTCATCGCCCAGCCGGCCCGCGGGGCCTGTCCGCGCCGCACGTTGAAGTAGTACGTGGTGGTCTCCCCGGCATTGCCCGCCGCGTCCTTGGCACGAGCTGTGAGGGTATGCGGGCCCTCATTCGGCATCAGCACCCGCACCCACCGCGCCGCTCCCCCGCTGGTGGCCATCTCGCGGGCGGCCGTCGGCTGCTGGTCCAGTCCCCACTGGTAGGCCACCGCGTCCCTGGAGGCGGTGGTGAAGGTGAAGGTGCCGTAGCGGCCCACTCCGTCAGTCCACGCCAGCGCCGCCTGCGCATCGTGCGACCCGGGGAAGTCGAGCGAAGTGGTCACCGGCCCCGCGGGTTTGCTGGTGTCGATGGTGAAGTAGCAGCCGGTGGGATCACCGTCCCAGCTCCACGGCCCCCACTCCGCGCCGTCCCAGGCTCGCACCGCCCAGCCAACCGGCTTGTTTTGCGGGGTCCCTGACGGCAGCTGGAGGGTGAACTTCGAGCCGGAGGCTTGGAACGTGTTCGATTTTGGCGGTGTGTTCAGACCCCCGGTCGAATACCAGGCGCCGTTGTCCCAGACCGCCGCGAACTGCACGCCGATGCTGTCCTGGTCCGGATCCGACACCCACGCGGAGACCTTCGGAACCATCGTGATCGGCGTCGCGGCGGAGGAGCAGACGCCGCCGGGCGAGGATGACAGGTCCTTCATCGCGGGCTGGCGCGGCGGCAGGTTGTAGAACACCTGCAGGTATCCGTCGTCGGTGAACCGCTTCCACTGACCGTATGCCGACGCGCTCTCACTGCCGGCTTTCAACCCCAGCGTCAGGTCTGCGGCGTTGCGGTTGGCGGCCGACTGCACCGCATCGCGCAGCCCTGCCGGCTCGAACTCCACGAAACCGGCCCCGCAGCCGTCGAAGCCTCTAGCGTCGTTCCGGGTCGCCAGGTACTTGTTCCAGAACGATGAGGATCCCATCGAGCTGGAGTTGTTCCAGGTGGTGCTGGAGTTGACGCGCCCGGTGAGGAACAGGTCGACCGGCTGGGCGGTGCAGCTCCAGGAGTGCGAGTTCCATGCCCGGAACTTGGCGTCCTGGATGTGCTTGCCGACGAAAGCCTGGCCCTGCACCGGAATCGCGTACAGCACCCGCTTCACATCGGCCGGCACACAGCGGCCCTCGTCCCCGCAGTACCCCATGCCGAAGTCGCCGGAGAACTTCCAGAACGAGGTGCCCGCCCAGTACCGGGAAATGCCTGCCCAGCCCACCGCACGCGGCGCCCGGACATCCGGGTCGATCATCACCGGGAACACCGTGCCCGGTGCGTCCAGCAGCTTCTGATCTGGGGTCAGAACCAGCGAGTTCTGGTCCTGCGGCACCGCCACCTCCACCGGTGCTGTATGCGCCGAAGGATCCGCCGGCGCCTCCACCGCGGCCAGCCCGCCCGTCGGCGCGGCAAGCGTCTTCAGCCGCGAAGTCGGGGCAGCGGGCATCCCGGAGCCCTCGGTCAGGCCGGGTGAGGAGTCGAACATCATCGGCTTCGGCGCCTGGAACACCGTGCCCCCGGCCGCCTTGTCGACCATCGACAGCGATCCGTCCGCTTCCTTGCGCACGGTCAAGTCCGAGCTGGAGATCCCCAGCTTCAGCTGGTCCAGCTCAGGGTTCTTGGCCGCCTGCGGCGTCTTGACCACGATGAGCTGGGTGAATCCGGAATCGGTGGCGGTCATCCGCAGATCCACGTCGGGCAGGATCGAGCGGTACTCGGCCGTGCTTCCATTGATCACTGGCATCGGCAGGGGCTTGGGCCAGGTCAGCTTCAGCTCCTTGCCCGCGCTCGCCATCCGCACCAGCGGCTGCGTACCGCCACCGGAGAATTCCATGTCAACAAGCGTCGCCGACGGCACTACCGCGCCACCGCTCGTGGGTCGCAGGGAGGTGTCGATGGCCCGCCAGGAACCGTTCTTGCGGGTCCGCACTGGCTTCGTGTGGATCGTCGCGGCGAGCCGGCCATCCGGCTTGGCGACCACGTCGCTCGTATCAGTCTGCAGCGACGGAACGCTCACGTCCTTGCCACTGCGCTTGGCTTCGGTTACCGCGAGCGACTCGGGCGTCTCCTGCTGCCCCGCATCGCTGCGGCTCGACAGCGCCCCGTCACTCGGGTCGCTCGGAACCGCAGAATCCGCCACAGCTGTCAGTGGCTGCGCCGTGGCGAGCACGAGCCCCGACACCACGGCCCATCCCGCCCACCGCACCGCTCGACGGCTACGCCCCTGTCTCACGGCACGACGGCCGTCCCCAACCCACACTGACGCTCCCCCCACAGGAACCACAAAGAAAACACACAAGTGAGCGAATCAAACGGAACGTCAGCCCCAGGGTCAACCGTGATCCACGACACATCCGAGCATGCCTCGATCCATCACCATTTCCGCCGAGCAGCCGGATATGGCCAGCATCGACCATCGCAGTGCGGTGAACTACCCATGAAATAAGGTGTTTCGGGAGGCAGCTTCAGGCCATAGGCCATTCGCCAGTCAGCGCCGGAAGCACGCTCCCGAGTACGTCGGGCACCCATGGATCTTTACTTTACGTTGACCAACACGGTCGGCCATCGAACCACCCGCAGTGCATCCCGCAGTCCACGGTGCGGACCCTGTGGCGCCAGCCTTCCGGCATCGCGAGCAGGACGATGCCCTTCGGCATGCCGAAGGGAGGTCGCCTCTTCTTCTCCCTCTCCCGCTTCTGTCTCACCATGGAGCCATCCAACCTGGTCGGCTTCCTGACGTTTCAGGCGGGCGGGACTTCAGGTGCCCCGCGGCGGGGCTTGGTGCCGCCTTTGTGGTGGGCAGGGACGGCTGAACGCCGCGCCGATGGCGAGGACTCGCCCGACGTCGTGACGGGGTGGCCAGTCGCTGGTTCTTCGAGCCTGGCGGCCTGCCTGGGCCGGGGCGGGATGGTTTCGGTGCACCAGCCGGGGAGTCGGTCTCCGCGTGCAGGTTGCGTCGAGGGTGCCGCGCACTGGCGCAACCCGGAAGAAGACCCAGCCTCGCGACTTCGAGGCGACCGCGCCGTGCACTACGCCGCGATCCGCCAGCCGCTGAACCCGAGGCTGTTCATCGCAGACCTGAAGAAGCGCATGACCGCGGGCCTGAACCGGCTCTGCGCATCACTCGTGGACGGCTCGACGAGCGGGGTGAAGGTGAACACGATGACGTGCTCTGACGACTTCAGGATCTCACTGGCGCCCGATCGAACGAGGCAGGGTGGTGCTGGCCGGACGGGTTGTCGTCGTACAGCGTGGAGGTCGAAGCGAGAGAGGCCGTGCCGCTCTGGAGGAGGCACATAGGACTGTGGGTTCGGTCGGGTGTCCGGCAGGGACGCGCCGGTTAAGCCTCCGTCGACGACGAGGTCCCGACCGTTGATGTATAACGCGTCGGGCGAGGCGAGGAACGCGACAGCCGCGGCGACCTCTTCCGGGCGTCCGAAGCGGCCGACGACGATCTGGCCGGTGACCCTCCCTGCCTCCGCTCGGGTCAGTGCTTCGACGGGGTACATCGGGGTGTCGATGTAGCCGGGGCTGACGGAGTTCACGCGGATCTTGCGGAGGGCGAGTACGGCGGCGAGAGTTCGGGCCAGATTGTGCGAGGCGGCCTTGGTCGCCGAGTAGAGGGTCAGCACGCTGTTGGCCCCGGTGGAGAGTCCATGAGGCGTTGATAACGATCGGAACCTCCATCCGTCAGAAGCGGCAGTGCCTTTTGGACGGTGAAGAACACACCCTTGAGTTGACGTCGACGCCGTGGTCGAAATCCTGCTCGGTGATGTTCTCGAACGGCAGGAACGTCCCTGTGCCCGCGTTCGCGAAGAGGGTGTTGAGGCCGCCGTGACGGTCCCGAACGGTCTCCATCAACACGTCCACCGCGCCGAGGTCGGCAGCATCGGCCACGACGCCCGAGGCGCTGGGGCCGAGTTCTTCGACGGCCGCGTCACGCCGTGCGCGGGTGCGGCCGCTGACGATGACATGGGCGCCTTCGGCGACGAGGCGGTGTGCGGTCGCCAGACCCATACCGCTGGTACCGCCGGTGATGAGGGCGGTCTTGTCGGTGAAGCGGTTCATGCCGTTACTCCCGTCAGGGTGTGGACGAGGTGGTTGCTGAGGTGGGACAGCCAGTCGGGCCGCGCGTTGCCGAGGAGATGGTCCCCGTGCGGAACGGACAGGTAGCTGCCGCGCGGAGCCAGACGGGCCAGGTGCTCCCCGTTCGTCACGCCGGGGATGACGTCCTGTTCTCCGTCTACGACCAGCAGCGGGACTGTGATACGAGGTGCCAGGGCGGCGAGGTCCACCTGACGCGCGAACTCGTGGGCGGCGGCGCCGCTCCCGGTGCGAATGGCCATGATGTCCCGGACAGGCGCAGGCAACTGCTCCCAGTCGAGGCGGAAGGGACCGCTGACGGTGGCGAGGGCAGCCACGCGCGGCTCCAGCGCTGCGGTCCGGGCCGCGAAGTAGCCGCCCAGGCTCAGGCCGACGAGCCCAATGCGTGCGACGCCGAGCGCATCGATAATCCGGCCCACGACCCTTTCATAGTCTGGGACGAAGGTCGTGGTGGCCGCGAGTACACCCTGTCCGGGGCCGTCCACGGCGAACACCGCGAGACCTCTGGCCAGCAGGGCGGACGTCAGATCGAGGAACTCCTCCTTGGCCGAGTCGAAGCCGGTGACGACGACCACGGTCCCCGGTGCGTCGGCGGGACCGCGCAGCCAGCCGGTGAATCCCTCGCTGCTCACCCGCCGCGCATCGGTCTCGAGCACGGTGAGGGCTTGGCCCAAGGCGTCATCCGCCGCCGCGGCGGCACGATGTGCCTCCGGGGACGGCGCCAAGGTGGCCAGGTGGAACCACCGGGCCGCCATCAGGAGGTATTCACCCTCCGCGAGCGGTGATGCCGCGTCCTGAGCACGCCGGAGGTAGTTGTGTCCGGTGCGCACGAAGGACGGCCCCCAGTCGGTGAGGGAAGCAAGGCCGTTGGTGACGCGCCGGTACTCGTGGGGGTCCACGCCCGTGCCGGTGGCGCGTGTCCACTGGGCGGCGGCGAACTCTGTGGCGCTCATCGTGCTCCTCCGGTCAGCAGGACGGCCTTACCGCGTATCCGGCGCTCTCGCAGGTCGACGAGGGTGTCGGCGGTCTGTGCCCAGTCGGTGACGCGGCCGATCTCCGGGTGCAGGCGGCGCTGTTCGACGAGCCTCACCAGGGCTGCGAGATCGGAGCCGTACGGGGCGCCCGCGTAGTGGAAGTGCTGAATCGTGACGCGCTCGGGCCCGCCGAGGAGCTGGAAGAAGTCGAGGGTCGCCGGGGTGCGGCTCGCCTGGCCGAACCAGACGAGCGTGCCACCCGGGCGCGCCTTCGCCAGGGCGATGGGCAGATCCGACCCGCCCGTCGACTCCAGCACGACATCGAACGGTCCCTGAGCCGCCGTGACCTCGTGCACCACTGTCGCGCCCAGCTCCGCGAGCCGTTCACCGCGTACCGGCGTGGCCGTCACCGCAGTCAGTTCGGCTCCCGCGCCCACGGCCAGCTCGGTGACGTAGTGCCCGACACCGCCCGATGCGCCGGTCAGGAGCACCCGTCGGCCGGCCAGGGAACCCGCCGTACGCAGCAACCGCAGGGCAGTGATCCCGGCCAGGGGCAGGGCTGCCGCCCGTACGCTGTCGATGCTGTCCGGGAGGACCGCGAGGGAGTGTGTGGGCACGGCGGCGTACTCCGCCCAGCCTCCCTGCGCCGGGTGCCCCACCACCCGGGTGCCGATGCCGGGGCCGGAGCCGTTGGCCGCCGCCTGTACGACGAGCCCTGCGATGTCCTTGCCGGGCAGCAGCCCCGGCGTGGGGCGCTCAAGGAGAAAGGTCTCGCCCCTGTTCGGAGCAATCGCCTCGACTTTGATCAGGGCCTCACCGGGCTCCGGCACCGGCTGAGGGACCTCGGCGAAGGCGACCGGCCGCGCCGCTTGCCCCGTGGGAATCAGTCTTTGCATGGGGAGGATGCAACCTCCGCGGCCGCCCCACGGTCCAACAACGAACGAGCAAAGTCGACAACGTGTGGTTGTCACCTATGGTGGGAGCCATGGATCTCGACGTGGCGCAGGTACGTGCCTTCGTGCGCACCGCCGAAGAACTGCACTTCGGGCGAGCGGCCAAAACCCTCGCCATCTCCCAGCAGGCACTGTCCAAGAGAATCGCGCGGCTGGAGTCCCTGCTCGGGGCCGAGCTATTCCGGCGCGGCCGCAGCAGCGTGCGTCTCACCGAGGCTGGACAGCGTCTCCTCCTACCGGCCCGGCAGGTCGTGGCCGCCGCAGACGCCGCCGTCTCGGCAGTGGTCGGCACGGAGGATCCGTTGCGCGTGGACGTCTGGGGTCACCTCTATGCGCCGATGCGGTCGCTGGCCCAGGTCAACGGGCGGGCCGGCGACCTGACGTTGGGGCACGGGCGTGACCTGCCATCGGTGGTGACGGCACTGCTGCGTGGCGACATTGACGCGGCCTTCGGTCGCGTCCACCCCCCGCTGTCCGCCGGCCTTGCCCACCGCCTCGTCCGCCTCGAGCCGGTGGATGCCTGCTGAGCGAGGACCATTCGCTCGCAGCCGAACGGGCGCTGCGACCGGATCAGTTGCGCGGCAGCGTGCTGTGGGCACCCGGACCACTGAACCGGCTCGACTTCCTCGGCCGATTCGCCGACCGGTTCGGAATCCAGAACACGGCGTCGAGCGTCAACCTGGGGCTTGCCCACTTCCTTGCCGAGGTGACAGAGGCGCCGTCACGGTTCTCGCTGATACCTGCGGATGTGCCACTGCCGGAGGTACCCGGACTGATATCCGTCCCCCTGGTCGACCCCACGCCGCTGTACGCCTGGTCACTGCTGTGGCGCACCGGCAACGCGCACCGTGGACTCACCAGCCTCACCGCCGCCTGCGCGGAAGAGGCTGGGCGCAGGCGATGGCTGGAGTACGACCCGGCTCGCGACTGGTTGGCCGAACCACCCACAAGCAGCCCTGGCCTCGGATCGAACCTACCTCGTTGCAGACAGCAATAGGCACTGTTTCTTGGATCATGTTCGGAGCCAGATGATGAGGGCTCCGAGGGCGACGTGCCGCTCTCCGACACCCTGCAGGAGGCTCTGGCTTCGGCCTCGCACGAGCGGTTGTCCGAGGCCAGCGTCACATGGGCCGCGACGGATGAGCTCCAGGCGTGCGGGATCACCGCCGCCAGTGCCTGCGAGACCTTGGTCCTGCTGTGCGGCCTCGCAAACCGCTTTGGCGATGGACGAGGCCTGTACTGCTGGTGGCCCTGTAGACGGGATGAGCACCATGGGGATGGGCAGGACAGCAGCGATCGCCCTAGGGCCTGTCTGATAATTGATCTTGTGGTGGGTCGTGGTGAGTTGACGGATGCGGCGTGGGAGCGGATAGCGCCCCTGCTGCCTGGTGTT
>NZ_JBFAAD010000057.1:0-31734 GCF_040639555.1 Streptomyces sp. NPDC023838 | reverse complement strand
GGGTTGTTTGGTGGGGGGGGCGGGTGGGGGTTCCGCCGCGGCGCCCCCCCCCCCCCCCGGGGGGCCGGGCCCACCCCGCGACCAGCCACGACGGACCCGCAGCCGAACGGGAAGCGGGGTGCAGGGGCCGCAGGCCCCGCAGCGGGGTCCGGGGGCGCAGCCCCCGGGAACGAGCCTCCACCACCCACCCACCCCCGGAGGGTTCAGGGAAGGGGCGGGGTGGGGAATCGCCCGCCGGGATACCCTGGGGGGCGTTCACCCGACCGCCCTACGAGCCGAGGATCCGCGACCACCGTGTTCGACACCCTCTCCGACCGCCTCAGCGCGACATTCAAGAACCTCCGGGGCAAGGGCCGCCTGTCCGAGGCGGACATCGACGCCACGGCGCGCGAGATCCGTATCGCCCTGCTCGAGGCCGACGTCGCCCTGCCCGTCGTCCGCGCCTTCATCAAGCAGGTCAAGGAGCGCGCGTCCGGCGCAGAGGTCTCCCAGGCGCTCAACCCCGCCCAGCAGGTCGTCAAGATCGTCAACGAGGAGCTCGTCACCATCCTCGGTGGCGAGACCCGGCGGCTGCGGTTCGCCAAGACCGCCCCGACGGTCATCATGCTGGCCGGTCTCCAGGGCGCCGGTAAGACCACCCTCGCCGGAAAGCTCGGCCAGTGGCTCAAGGGCCAGGGCCACTCGCCCCTGCTCGTCGCCTGTGACCTCCAGCGGCCGAACGCCGTGAACCAGCTCTCCGTGGTCGCCGAGCGCGCGGGCGTCGCCGTCTACGCGCCCGAGCCCGGCAACGGCGTCGGGGACCCGGTCAAGGTCGCCCAGGACTCCATCGCGTACGCCCGGTCGAAGCAGTACGACGTGGTCGTCGTCGACACCGCCGGCCGCCTCGGCATCGACCAGGAGATGATGCGGCAGGCCGCGGACATCCGCGATGCCGTGAAGCCCGACGAGATCCTCTTCGTCGTCGACGCCATGATCGGCCAGGACGCGGTCAATACCGCCGAGGCCTTCCGCGACGGCGTCGGCTTCGACGGCGTGGTGCTCTCCAAGCTCGACGGCGACGCCCGCGGCGGCGCCGCGCTCTCCATCGCGCACGTCACCGGCAAGCAGATCATGTTCGCCTCCAACGGCGAGAAGCTCGAGGACTTCGACGCGTTCCACCCGGACCGCATGGCCTCGCGCATCCTCGACATGGGTGACCTGCTCACTCTGATCGAGCAGGCGGAGAAGACGTTCAGCCAAGAAGAGGCCGAGAAGATGGCCTCCAAGCTGGCGTCCAAGAAGGGCCAGGACTTCACGCTCGACGACTTCCTGGCGCAGATGGAGCAGGTCCGCAAGATGGGCTCCATCTCCAAGCTCCTCGGGATGCTCCCCGGCATGGGGCAGATCAAGGACCAGATCAACAACATCGACGAGCGCGACGTGGACCGTACCGCCGCGATCATCAAGTCGATGACCCCGGGCGAGCGCCACGACCCGACGATCATCAACGGCTCGCGCCGCGCCCGTATCGCCAAGGGCTCCGGCGTCGAGGTCAGCGCGGTCAAGAACCTCGTCGAGCGGTTCTTCGACGCCCGCAAGATGATGTCGCGGATGGCCCAGGGCGGCGGGATGCCCGGCATGCCGGGGATGCCGGGCATGGGTGGCGGCCCCGGCCGCCAGAAGAAGCAGCAGAAGCAGGCCAAGGGCAAGCGCAAGAGCGGCAACCCGATGAAGCGCAAGGCCGAGGAGCAGGCCGCCGCCGAGCGCCGCGAGCAGGGCCCCGCGGGCCTGCCCGCCGCCGCGCAGGTCCCCCAGGACTTCGAACTGCCGGACGCGTTCAAGAAGTTCATGGGCTGACCCGGAGGACCGCCTCCGTACGTCTACGTACGTAGTACGTACGTGGGAAGGGCCCGCGAGCCGTACAGGCCGCGGGCCCTTCCCGTGCCCCGAGCCGCCCCCGGCGGCCCCATCGGCTCACCCGGAATGCCCCGCTCCGACCGCTCTCCGATAATCGCCGTACAGGCAAGAGGAGAGCAGCGTGCCCAATCCCGTACCCCCACGAGATCGCACCGACCAGCCGTGGCGCTCCGAGGGCGCGCCTCCGCCGCCCCCGCCGAAGCGGAAGATGCCCGGGGGCTGGGGCAGCCTGATCCTCGCCGCGCTCGTCGTCTACCTGATCACCAATCTGATCCTGTCGTTCTTCGACGAGGGCAACGAGCCGACGCTGTCGTACACCGAGTTCAGCAAGCAGGTCGCCGCCGGGAACGTGGAGAAGATCTACGCCAAGGGCGACGCCATTCAGGGGCAGCTCAAGAGCTCCCAGACGGAGCCCGGCGGCAGCGACAAGTACACCAAGTTCACCACCCAGCGGCCCACCTTCGCCGACGACGACCTGTGGGCGCAGCTGACCAAGCAGAAGGTCACGGTCACCGCCCAGCCGGTCGTCGAGCACCGCAGCTTCCTGGCCAACCTGCTGATCTCCTTGGCTCCGATGCTCCTGCTGGTCGTCCTGTGGCTGTTCATCGCGCGCCGGATGAGCGCCCGTCTCGGCGGCGGGATGCTGGGGCGCAAGGCGCCGCCCAAGCCGGTGGAGCTGACCGAGGACAAGCGGACCACGTTCGAGGACGTGGCGGGCATCGACGAGGTCGAGGGCGAGCTCAACGACGTCGTGGACTTCCTCAAGAACCCCGCCGCGTACCGGAAGATGGGCGCCCGGATGCCCGGCGGCGTGCTGCTCGCGGGCCCACCCGGCACCGGCAAGACCCTGCTCGCGCGGGCCGTGGCGGGCGAGGCGGGAGTGCCGTTCTTCTCCGCGTCCGCCTCCGAGTTCATCGAGATGATCGTGGGCGTGGGCGCCTCGCGGGTACGCGAACTCTTCGCCGAGGCACGGAAAGTGGCCCCCTCCATCATCTTCATCGACGAGATCGACACCATCGGCCGGGCGCGCGGCGGCGGCGCCGGGATGGGCGGGCACGACGAGCGCGAGCAGACGCTGAACCAGATCCTCACCGAGATGGACGGCTTCTCCGGATCCGAGGGCGTCGTCGTCATCGCCGCCACCAACCGGGCCGACGTCCTGGACCCGGCGCTCACCCGGCCCGGCAGGTTCGACCGGATCGTGCAGGTCAGCCCGCCGGACCGGGGCGGCCGCGAGTCCATCCTGAAGATCCACACCCGCGAGATCCCGATGGCCCACGACGTCGACCTCGCCCAGCTGGCCCGCACCACCCCCGGCATGACCGGCGCCGAACTCGCCAACCTGGCCAACGAGGCGGCCCTGCTCGCCGTCAAGCGCCGCCAGAGCGAGGTCACGCAGTCGGACCTCTCCGACGCCCTGGAGAAGGTCCAGCTCGGCGCCGAGCGGCCGCTGGTGATGCCGCAGGAGGAGCGCCGCCGCACCGCCTACCACGAGAGCGGCCACGCCCTGCTCGGCATGCTCCAGCCCGGCGCCGACCCGGTACGCAAGATCACCATCGTGCCCCGGGGGCGTGCGCTCGGCGTGACGCTGTCCACCCCGGACGCCGACAAGTACGCGTACACCGAGGACTATCTGCGCGGCCGCATCATCGGAGCGCTCGGCGGCATGGCGGCCGAGCACATCGTCTTCGACGTCGTCACTACCGGCGCCGAGAACGACCTCGAACAGGTCACCAACCTGGCCCGCGGCATGGTGGCCCGCTGGGGCATGAGCAAGAAGATCGGCCCCCTCGCCGCCCTGCCCAGCGACGCCCAGCAGGCGTACGGGCTCGCCGCGGCCCCCGAGACCCTGGACGCCATCGCCACCGAGATGCGCCGCATCGTCGACGAGTGCTACGCCGAGGCGTGCCGCCTGCTGCGCGAGCACCGCCCCAAGCTCGACGCCCTCGCCGAGGCGCTGCTCCAGAACGAGACGCTGCAGGAGGAGGCCGCGTACCGCGCGGCGGGCATCCCGCGCCTGGCGAAGACGGATTCCTGAGCGGGGCCCGGGGGCCGTGAGCCCCTACGCGCGCGTAGTCAGAGGAGTCCGGGGCCCCGAAGCCCTACGGCGTACGCGCGATCAGATAGCGGAAGACGTTCGGCATCCACACCGTGCCGTCCCGGCGCAGATGCGGATGCAGCGCCTCCGTCAGCTCCTTCTCGACCTGGACCTGGTCGGTGGCCCTGGCCGCCGCGTCGAACAGGCCCGTCGAGAGCAGCCCGCGCACCGCGCTGTCCGTGTCCGCGTAACCGAACGGGCAGGCCACCCGGCCCGAACCGTCGGGCCGCAGACCCGCCCGCGAAGCCAGGTCCTCCAGGTCGTCGCGCAGGCTCGGCCGCCAGCGGGGCGCGTCGGCGAGCCGGGCCGCGACCCGCAGCACGCCAGAGGTGGCACAGCGCTCCGGCGGACCCCAGCCGGCCAGCACCACCGCGCCGCCGCGCTCGGCGAGCCCCACCGCGGCCTCCAGGGCCGGGACGAGGCCCTCCGCGTCGCCCGCCGCGCAGCCGACCGGCTCGAAGGCGGTCACCAGGCCATAGCGGGCCCCGGACGGAGCGGCCGCGTCGCCCGGAGCGCCCTCCAGGACCCGGGCGTCGCCGTGGTCCACGGCGCGCCCCCACATCCCCTCCGGCAGCAGCCGCTCACGCGCCAGCGCCAGCCGCTCCGGACGGGTGTCGACACCCGTCACGCGCGCGCCGCGCGAGGCCGCCATCAACAGGGCGAGCCCGGAGCCGCAGCCCAGACCGAGCAGCCGGGTGCCGGATCCCACCTCCAGCCGCTCGTACACCGCTTCGTAGAGCGGTACCAGCATCCGCTCCTGGATCTCCGCCCAGTCACGCGCGCGTGCACACGCCTGCGCGGGCGCGGCGGAGGCCGAGGGGGACTGGTGCCGGACGAGCGTAGGTGTCATGGAAAGCGCCCCAATCCGCAGAAGAGGTCAGCATGCGCTGATGGAAGCCCCCGTGCACGTGCGGTCGCACTCCCCCCGTATGCCAGGGAACTCCGCATCCGCCATCGCGTCCAGAGGGAGGGCGATTCACGTTCGGAGCCGCCGGGCCCGTACCATTCGCGCCATGGCAAAGGCACCCGTTCTCACGCCCCAGGCGGAAGACTTCCCCCGCTGGTACCAGGATCTGATCAACAAGGCCGAGCTCGCGGACAACGGTCCGGTGCGCGGCACCATGGTGATCCGACCGTACGGCTACGGCCTGTGGGAGCGGATGCAGCAGGAGATGGACGCACGCATCAAGGACGCGGGCGCCCAGAACGCGTACTTCCCGCTGTTCATCCCCCAGTCTTACCTGACACGCGAGGCCGAGCACGTCGAGGGCTTCGCGCCCGAGCTCGCGGTGGTCACCCACGGTGGCGGTAAGGAGCTCGAAGAGCCCGTCGTGGTGCGTCCCACCTCCGAGACGATCATCAACGACTACTTCTCGAAGTGGGTGCAGAGCTACCGCGACCTGCCCTTGCTCATCAACCAGTGGGCCAACGTGGTCCGTTGGGAGATGCGTCCGCGGGTGTTCCTCCGTACGAGTGAGTTCCTCTGGCAGGAGGGCCACACCGCGCACGCTTCCTACGAGGACGCCCGCGACTACGCGGCGCGCATCCACAAGGACGTCTACGCGGACTTCATGATCAACGTGCTGGGCATCGACGTGGTCCTGGGCCGCAAGACGCCCAAGGAGCGGTTCGCCGGCGCCATCAACACCCTCACGCTCGAAGGCATGATGGGCGACGGCAAGGCCCTCCAGATGGGCACCAGCCACGAGCTGGGCACCAACTTCGCCAAGGCCTTCAACACCCAGTACCTGTCCAAGGACGGCAAGCAGGAGCTGGTCTGGCAGACCTCGTGGGGTGTCTCCACCCGCATGGTCGGCGGTCTGATCATGTCGCACGGCGACGACAACGGCCTGCGGGTGCCGCCGCGGCTCGCCTCCGTCCAGGTCGTCGTCATGGCGATCAAGGGCGACGAGGCCGTCGCCAAGGTCCGCGAACTCGGCGACCGGCTCAAGGCGCTGGGCATCCGCGTCCAGGTCGACGACCGGGTGGACACCCCCTTCGGCCGCCGCGCGGTGGACTGGGAGCTCAAGGGCGTACCGGTCCGCGTCGAGATCGGCCCGCGCGACCTGGAGGCCGGCACCGCGATGCTCGCCCGCCGCATCCCCGGCGGCAAGGAGCCCGTCTCGATCGACGCGCTCGGCGAACTGCTGCCCAAGATCCTCGAAGAGGACCAGGCGCAGCTGCTGCGCGAGTCCCGCGAGCGCCGCGAGTCCCGCACGAGCGAGGTCACCACCATCGAGGAGGCCGCCGAGGCGGCCACCGCCGGCGGCTGGGCGCGCATCCCGTGGGCCACCCTCGGCGCCGAGGGCGAGGCCAAGCTCGCCGAACAGGCCGTGTCCGTACGGTGTCTGGTCGCCGAGGACGGGTCGGTCCCCGACGCCGACGACGCGCCCGGTACCGTCGCCATCGTCGCCCGCTCCTACTGAGCGAGCCGCGGCCTGTTCCGGTCGGCCGAAAACGCCTCTTGCGCACCGGCTGAAGTCTGGAACCCCGGCGCGTGGACATCATCTACGCGCCGGGGCGTACGCGCCGCTACGTACTACCTTGGTGCGAGCTGTGAGGCTTCTCCGCAGATCAGCGCACCCGCCCTCGTCCGGACGCATCAACGGCAACTGACGGGTACGTGCAAATTATTTGGGATGCCCCGGAATAGGAACACCGGGGCACTCCGGCTCGTTGTCACGACGTGAGCACGACACCACCTGTTCTCGCCGCAGAGCTGGCGCAGGCGTGGGCCGACATTCAGCGGTACCACCCCGAGCTGCCTGACCTTGCCGCGCCCGAGTCCCTGATCGGAGAGTCCTCGTCCGCCTGCGGCGCCGAGCTCTCCTTCGAGCGACTGCTCCACGAGGCAGTCCACGGCATTGCCGCCGCCCGGGGTGTCCGCGACACATCCCGGGCCGGGCGGTACCACAACCGCAGATTCCTGGCCATCGCCGAGGAGCTCGGCCTCGACCATCCCGAGGAGCCGCACCCCAGCAGCGGCTTCTCGCTGGTCGCGCTGAACCCCGAGGCGAGGCGCCGCTACCGGCCGACGATCGAACGGCTCCAGCGGGCCCTCAAGGCACACACCGTGGCCACCGCCGCCGACACCAAGCGCTCCTTCCGGGGCCCGGCCGCACGGCACGGCTCCTCCGGCGGCGGCGTCCGCGTCAAGGCCGTCTGCGACTGTGGCCGCAACGTGCGCGTCGTCCCGTCCGTGCTCGCCCAGGCGCCGATCGTCTGCGGCGGCTGCGGCAAGCCCTTCCGTATCCCCGAGGTCGTGGCCGCCGCGAGCTGATCCCGGGCCGGTCGCCGGACGGGGGCGGCGCGGGCCAGGAGGCGGACATACCCGCCGGTGCGCCGCCCGGGGGTGCCCCACGGGCCCCCGGCGTGCCCGGCGCCGGGCATGTGGCACAATGGCTAGCTGTACTCGACAGCCGCACAGGAACCCTCTCGCCTCCGGCTGACGCGTCCATCGGGCACCCCGAGTACCGCAACCCCACGTGGCATCCCGTTGTGCCCAACCACGTCAAGACCAGGAGACACCACTCCAGTGGCAGTCAAGATCAAGCTCAAGCGCCTCGGCAAGATTCGCCAGCCGCACTACCGCATCGTCGTCGCCGACGCCCGCACCCGCCGTGACGGTCGCGCGATCGAAGAGATCGGTATCTACCACCCGACGTACAACCCGTCGCGCATCGAGGTCAACGCCGAGCGTGCGCAGTACTGGCTGTCGGTCGGCGCCCAGCCCACCGAGGCTGTGCTCGCCATCCTGAAGCTGACCGGTGACTGGCAGGCGCACAAGGGCCTCCCGGCCCCCGCGCCGCTGCTGCAGCCGGAGACGAAGGAGAGCAAGCGCCGCTCCTTCGACGAGTTCGCCAAGGCTCTCGAGGGCGACGACGCCAAGGGTGAGGCCATCACCCCCAAGGCCAAGAAGGCTGACAAGAAGGCGGACGAGGCTGCGGCCGACGCCGCCGAGTCGACCGAGGCCTGAGCATGCTCGAGGAGGCTCTTGAGCACCTCGTGAAGGGCATCGTCGACAACCCCGACGACGTGCAGGTGGCCTCGCGCACCCTGCGCCGGGGGCGCGTGCTGGAGGTCCGGGTCCACCCCGAAGACCTCGGCAAGGTGATCGGCCGCAACGGCCGCACCGCCCGCGCCCTGCGTACCGTCGTGGGCGCCATCGGTGGTCGTGGGATCCGCGTCGACCTCGTCGACGTGGACCAGGTCCACTGACAAAGTTGGTTGTTTTACCAGATGCGCCGGCTCGGGCCGGGGAGGGCCACAGCGCCCACCCCGGCCCGCAGTCGTCTGCGAAGCCGTAGCCGTGGACATCGAGAAGCCACCGAGAAGCCGTAGGCACCCGACAGGAAAGTTGAACGACGTGCAGCTGGTAGTCGCGCGGATCGGCCGCGCCCACGGCATCAAGGGCGAGGTCACCGTCGAGGTGCGCACCGACGAGCCGGAGCTGCGGCTCGCCCCCGGCGCCGTACTGGCCACCGACCCGGCCTCCACCGGGCCGCTCACCATCGAGACCGGCCGCGTCCACAGCGGCCGTCTGCTGCTGCGCTTCGAGGGCGTACGCGACCGGACCGCCGCCGAGGCCCTGCGCAACACGCTGCTCATCGCCGACGTGGACCCGGACGAGCGCCCCGACGAGGACGACGAGTACTACGACCACCAGCTCATCGACCTCGACGTGGTCCTCACCGACGGCACCGAGGTCGGCCGGATCACCGAGATCTCGCACCTGCCGTCCCAGGACCTGTTCATCGTCGAGCGGCCCGACGGCACCGAGGTCATGATCCCGTTCGTCACCGAGATCGTCACTGAGATCGACCTGGATGAGCAGCGGGCCGTCATCGACCCGCCGCCCGGCCTGATCGACGACCGCGCCGAGATCGCCTCCGCCCGGGACGACGACGAGAGCGGCGCCGAGGCCGGCCGGGGCGAGAACTGATGCGCCTCGACGTCGTCACGATCTTCCCGGAGTACCTGGAGCCGCTGAACGTCTCCCTCGTCGGCAAGGCACGCGCGCGTGGGCAACTGGACGTCCACGTACACGACTTGCGGGAGTGGACCTACGACCGGCACAACACGGTCGACGACACCCCCTACGGCGGCGGCCCCGGCATGGTCATGAAGACCGACCCCTGGGGCGCCTGCCTCGACGACGCACTGGCCGACGGGTACGAGGCGGGGGGGCACGGCCCCGTCATGGTCGTGCCCACGCCCAGCGGACGGCCCTTCACCCAGGAACTCGCCGTCGAGCTCTCCCAGAAGCCGTGGCTGATCTTCACGCCCGCGCGCTACGAGGGCATCGACCGGCGCGTCATGGACGAGTACGCCACGCGGATACCGGTGTACGAGGTGTCCATCGGCGACTACGTCCTCGCCGGCGGGGAGGCCGCCGTCCTGGTGATCACCGAGGCCGTGGCCCGGCTGCTGCCCGGCGTCCTCGGCAACGCCGAGTCCCACCGCGACGACTCCTTCGCCCCCGGCGCCATGGCCAACCTCCTCGAAGGGCCGGTGTACACCAAGCCCACGGAGTGGCGCGGCCGCGGCATCCCGGACGTCCTGCTCAGCGGGCACCACGGCAAGATCGCCCGCTGGCGGCGGGACGAGGCGCTGCGCCGCACCGCCCGGAACCGGCCCGATCTGATCGAACGCTGTGACCCCGCGGCCTTCGACAAGAAGGACCGCGAGGTGCTGTCCATCCTCGGCTGGGCACCGGAGCCCGACGGCCGATTTTGGCGCAGGCCGCAGGACGTGGAAGAATAAGCCGCTGCTGTACGCCCGGCCCATGCCCCTGCCACAGGGGGAAGGGCAATGCGTTCCCCGCCCAGGCGGGAGTCGCCCCACGGCGGTCCGGCGCGAACGGCACCCTGAACCCCATCACGACATTCCGCTGATGACCTGTGGCATCGGCGAGGAAGCAGAAGAACATGGCCAGCCTGCTCGACTCCGTCAACGCCGCGGCGCTCCGCAGCGACGTCCCGGCCTTCCGCCCGGGTGACACCGTCAACGTCCACGTCCGCGTGATCGAGGGCAACCGCTCCCGTATCCAGCAGTTCAAGGGCGTTGTCATCCGCCGCCAGGGCGCCGGCGTCTCCGAGACCTTCACGGTCCGCAAGGTCTCCTTCTCCGTCGGCGTCGAGCGCACCTTCCCGGTGAACTCCCCGATCTTCGAGAAGATCGAGCTCGTCACCCGCGGTGACGTCCGCCGCGCGAAGCTGTACTACCTGCGCGAGCTCCGCGGCAAGGCCGCGAAGATCAAGGAGAAGCGCGACAACTGAGCTCAGGCTCGGCGGTGAGCTGCGGCCCACCACACGCGCGCACGGTTCCACAGGACGGGCGGATAGGCTCTGCCCCCGATGGACACCGAAGCACAGCACACGGAGCGCGACCTCCCCTCCACCCCTCAGCCGGGGCCGGAGCGGGGGTCGCGCTCCGCGCGTTTTCCCGCCCTCTCCGGCCGCCTGGAAGGGCCCTGGCGCAAGGCCGCGGCCCTGCTGGCGGCGTGCCTGCTCTTCCTGCTGCTGCTCAGCCACTTCGTCGTCCAGCCCTTCCTGATCCCCAGCGGCTCCATGGAACCCACCCTGAAGGTGGGCGACCGGGTCCTGGTCAACAAGCTGGCGTACCGTTTCGGCAGCCAGCCGGCCCGCGGTGACGTCGTCGTCTTCGACGGCCGGGGCTCCTTCACGGACGAGGCGCCCGAGGGGAACCCGGTGGGCAGGGCCCTTCGTTCAGCCGTTGCGGCCCTGGGACTGACCGAGCCGTCCGGGAACGTGTACGTGAAACGGGTCGTCGGCGTCGGCGGAGACCGGGTCGTCTGCTGCGACAAGGGGGGGAGGGTCCAGGTGAACGGGACACCGGTGACCGAGGAGTACGTGCACCCGGGCGACGCCCCTTCCAAGGCGCCGTTCGACATCGTGGTGCCCGACGGCACCCTGTTCGTCCTGGGCGACCACCGCTCGCGCTCCAGCGACTCCCGCGACCACCTGGGCTCCCCGGGCGGCGGCATGGTGCCCGTGGACCACGTGGTGGGGCGCGCCGACTGGATCGGCTGGCCGTTCGGCCGCTGGTCGGGCGTCGGCGGATCCGGCGCCTTCGCGCGCGTGCCCGCACCGGGCGGCGCCCATGGGTAGCCGCGGACGCCCCCGCTCGACGCCCCGCCCGGCCGACGAGCCGCTGCCCACCGGCACGCGGCCCACGTCGCGTGCGGCGGCGCGGGGAGCGGGGACGAGAGGGGCCGCGGGGCGGGGAGCGGGAGGGCGCCGGGCTGCGGGGCGTGCCGCGCGGCCCGGCGCCTTCGCGCCTTCCGAGGCGCCCACGGCCGAGCCGACCGGCGTCGAAGCCCCTTCGGGACCCTCCGGGCCCGTGTCGCCCGCCCCGCCCGCCCCGCCCGCCACGGAGGCCGCGCCCGCCTCCGGGCGACCGCCCGGCCGCCGGGCCCAGCAGGGCCGCGCCGACCGGCGCAGGCTCGCGCGGAAGGTGAAGCGGCGCCGGCGCAGGTCCGCGGTGAAGGAGATACCCCTGCTCATCGGGGTGGCGGTGCTCATCGCCCTCGTACTGAAGACGTTCCTCGTCCAGGCCTTCGTGATCCCGTCCGGGTCGATGCAGCAGACGATCACCATCGGCGACCGGGTGCTCGTCGACAAGCTCACGCCCTGGTTCGGCTCGAAGCCGCAGCGCGGCGACGTGGTGGTCTTCAAGGACCCCGGCGGCTGGCTCAAGGACGAGAAGAAGACCACCGGCGGCAGCGACCCGGTGGTCGTCAAGCAGGTCAAACAGGCCCTCACCTTCATCGGGCTGCTGCCGTCCGACAACGAACAGGACCTCATCAAGCGGGTCATCGCGGTCGGCGGTGACACGGTGAAGTGCTGCGACGCCGGGGGCAAGATCACCGTCAACGGCGTACCGCTGGACGAGCCCTATGTGCACCCCGGCAACCCGCCCTCGGAGATCAACTTCGAGGTGAAGGTGCCCGAGGGGCGGCTCTTCGTGATGGGCGACCACCGCTCGAATTCGGCCGATTCCCGCTTCCACCTCGACGAGGCGTACCACGGGACCGTCTCCGAGGACGGGGTCATCGGGCGGGCCGTCCTCATCGGCTGGCCCTTCGACCACTGGCGGTGGCTCGAGGAGCCCGGGACATTCGGCTCGGTGCCGGACGCGCCCGGCAGGTCGGACACCGCGCTCGGCGCGTCGCATAGGGTGTCCTCCCGGGATCCGGCAGCGGATCCCGACAGATCACGTGAAGTAGCAGTAAATAAATCGATATCGGATGACCCGAAATCGAACGAAGCGATCCGGCTCCCGAGCCCTGCGGAACTCCCGCTCGTTATGGGAGTGGTGGGCCTGCGTCTGACACGGCGCGGGCGGTGGCACGGAGTGAGGAGTGGATGTGGGGGATTTGGCGGTCGGCGCACGATCCGGACACGACGAGCCCGAGGAGCGGCCGGACCGGCCCGCCGACTCTCCCGCACAGGCTCAGGCCGACAGCGGCGGTGGCGGCACCGCCGAGGGCGGCTCGGGAGGTGACGGCGAGCCGGGCGGCGGCCCGGACCACAGCCCCAAGAAGCAGCGCTCCTTCTGGAAGGAGCTGCCGCTGCTCATCGGCATCGCGCTGATCCTCGCGCTGCTGATCAAGACGTTCCTGGTGCAGGCGTTCTCGATCCCCTCGGACTCGATGCAGAACACCCTCCAGCGCGGTGACCGGGTCCTGGTGGACAAGCTGACGCCGTGGTTCGGCTCCACGCCCGAACGCGGCGAGGTCGTCGTCTTCCACGACCCGGGCGGCTGGCTGGAGGACCAGCAGCCGGCCGAGCCCAACGCGGCGCAGAAGTTCCTCAGCTTCATCGGCCTGATGCCGTCCGCCGAGGAGAAGGACCTGATCAAGCGGGTCATCGCGACCGGCGGCGACACCGTGGAGTGCAAGAAGGGCGGTCCGGTCAAGGTCAACGGCCACGCCCTGAACGAGCCGTACATCTTCCCCGGCGACAGCGCCTGCGACGACATGCCGTTCGGCCCGATCAAGGTCCCCAAGGGCCGGATCTGGGTGATGGGCGACCACCGCCAGAACTCGCTGGACTCCCGCTACCACCAGGAGCTGCCGGGCGGCGGCACCGTCTCCAACGACAAGGTCGTCGGCCGCGCGTTCACCATCGCCTGGCCGCTCAACCGCCTCGACTGGCTCGGCATCCCGGGCACCTTCGACCAGAAGGGCCTCAACGGCATGGGCGCGGTGGCCCCGGCCGCCGCGGGGCTCGCGGGCGCGGTGCCGCTCGTGCTGTGGCGCCGCCGCAGGCTCACCCGCCCGAGTGACGCGATCGAGGGCACCAACCTCGCCCGGAAGGGCTGACCGCGCGGGATACCGCCGGGTAGGGTGCCGTCCCAGATCGTCGATCTCCGGGGCCCGCGCAGGACGCGGGTGACCGGGGGAGGAGCACTGGGATGAGCGGAACAGGACGTACGGACGACGGCCGCGGCCGCGGTCTCGGCAATCTGCTGTCGGGACTGGCCGTGGCCGTCGGCTGTGTGCTCTTCCTCGGCGGATTCGTCTGGGGCGCCATCGAGTACAAGCCGTACACGGTGCCCACCCAGTCCATGAACCCCACGGTCAAGGCGGGCGACCGGGTCCTCGCCCAGCGCATCGACGGCGCCGACGTCAAGCGCGGCGACGTGGTGATCTTCAAGGACAAGGTCTGGGGCAACGTCCCCATGGTCAAGCGCGTCGTCGGCATCGGCGGCGACACGGTCAAGTGCTGCGACCAGGGCGGCAAGCTGACCGTCAACGGCCGGCCGATCGACGAACCGTATCTGCGCAACACGGCCGCCTCCACGACCAAGTTCAGCGCCACCGTCCCCAAGGACCAGCTCTTCCTCCTCGGCGACGAGCGCGACGTCTCACTGGACTCCCGGGTGCACCTGGAGGACGCGGCGAACGGCTCGGTACCGCGCTCGGCCGTCAGCGCGCGCGTGGACGCGGTGGCGTGGCCCCTGGACGGAATGCTGAAGCGGCCCACGGGCTTCAAGGCGCTGCCGGGCGGCATCTCCCAGCCCGGCCCGCTGACGCTGGTGGTGGGCGCGGTGGTCGCCGGAGCCGTACTGATCGTGGTGGGGGCGGTGTACGGACCGCTGGCGCGGCGGTTCGGGCGACGGAGGGCGGCGACCGGTGCGCGGTGAGACCGGGGGGCCCGGCCGGGCGCCGGAGGACGCGGCGGAAGGGCTTCGCGAGGGGAAAGCGGTGGAGGGGTTTCGCAAGGAGGAAGCGGCGGAGGGGCTGAGCGAGGAGGACGCGGCGGAGGAGTTTCGCGAGGAGGCGGCGGCGGAGGGGTTTCGCCAGGTCGCCCGGGTCGTGCTGCTCGATCCGCAGGACCGCATCCTGCTGATGCACGGCTACGAACCGGACGATCCCGACGACACCTGGTGGTTCACCCCGGGCGGCGGCCTGGAGGGCGACGAGACCCGGGCCGAGGCGGCGCTGCGTGAGCTGGCCGAGGAGACGGGGATCACGGACGTCCAGCTGGGGCCGGTGGTGTGGCGCCGGAGGTGCTCGTTCCCGTTCGACGGCCGCCGCTGGGACCAGGACGAGTGGTACTTCCTGGCCCGTACCACCCAGACCGAAGCCGCGCCGACCGGCCTCACCGAGCTGGAACGACGCAGTACCACGGGGCTGAGGTGGTGGACCTCCGCCGAACTGTCGGCGGCGCGTGAGACGGTGTACCCGACCAGACTCGCCGAGCTGCTGCGCACGCTGCTCGACGAGGGTCCTCCGCGTGTGCCGGTGGTCCTGGCTCCGGAAATCGTCTAGGGGTCCGGTGGCTGACGCACAATAGGGGGACGCACGGCTGAAGGGGAACATGCCATGAGCGCCGAGGACCTCGAAAAGTACGAGACCGAGATGGAGCTGAAGCTCTACCGGGAGTACCGCGACGTCGTCGGTCTGTTCAAATACGTGATCGAGACCGAGCGGCGTTTCTACCTCACCAACGACTACGAGATGCAGGTGCACTCGGTCCAGGGCGAGGTGTTCTTCGAGGTGTCGATGGCGGATGCCTGGGTCTGGGACATGTACAGGCCGGCCCGCTTCGTCAAGCAGGTCCGCGTTCTCACATTCAAGGACGTGAACATCGAGGAGCTCAACAAGAGCGACCTGGAGCTTCCGGGGGGCTGATCCGTCGCGGGCTGCGGGTCTGCCGGGGGGTGGTGCGGGTTGCCGGTCCGCCGCTGCCTGCCGCTTCGCCGCGCGTTGCCCGTTCGCCGCAGGCTGCCGCTTCGCCGAGGTCCGCCGCTGGCTGCCCTCCGCCGTCGGCTGCCCCTCTGCCGGTTCGCCGCAGGCTGCCGCGTGCCGCCGAGGGCTGTCGGTTCGCCGCGGGTTGCCGGCCCGCCGAGGGCTGCTGCTCCGCTGCCGACCGCCGCAGGCGTGGACGTCCACCGTGCGGGTGACCGGGTTATCCACAATGGCCCGGCTGTCCACCAAGATCCACTCGACGGCGGCGGGTGCGTGAGAGTCGGTGCCGGAGGTGGTGCCGAAATGAACGCACGAGGAGCACTCGGGCAGTACGGCGAAGACGTGGCGGCCAGGCTGCTGGCCGACGCCGGAATGACAGTGGTCGCCCGCAACTGGCGCAGCGGCAGGACCGGAGAGATCGACATCGTCGCCCGCGACGGCGACGTGCTGGTGGTCTGCGAGGTCAAAACCCGCAGAGCGGGCCCGTTCGAACACCCCATGGCGGCCGTCACCCCCGCCAAGGCCGAGCGGCTCAGACACCTCGCCGAGCGCTGGCTCGCCGACCACGGAGGACCGCCGGGCGGCGGGGTCCGCATCGACCTGGTCGGCGTCGTGCTGCCCCAGCGCGGCGCACCCCGCGCCGAGCACGTGCGGGGGGTGGCGTAAATGGGATTCGCCCGCACCTGCTCCGTGGCGCTCGTCGGCGTCGAGGGCGTCGTCGTCGAAGTCCAGGCCGACCTGGAACCGGGCGTCGCCGCCTTCACCCTCGTCGGCCTGCCCGACAAGAGCCTCAGCGAAAGCCGCGACCGCGTCCGAGCCGCCGTCGTCAACTCCGGCGGCGACTGGCCCCAGAAGAAACTCACCGTCGGCCTCAGCCCCGCCTCCGTCCCCAAGGGCGGCAGCGGCTTCGACCTCGCCGTCGCCTGTGCGGTCCTCGGCGCCGCCGAGCGCATCGACCCCAGAGAGCTCGCCGACCTGGTGATGATCGGTGAACTCGGTCTGGACGGCCGGGTGCGCCCCGTGCGCGGCATCCTGCCCGCCGTCCTCGCCGCCGCGGAGGCCGGATACGAACAGGTCGTCGTCCCCGAACAGACCGCGGCCGAAGCGTCCCTGGTCCCCGGCATCTCCGTCCTCGGCGTACGGAGCCTGCGCCAGCTCATCGCCGTCCTCACCGACGAACCCGTGCCCGAGGAGGAGCCCGACCAGGAGGGCAGGCCCGACGCCATGCTCGCCGGACTGGTCGTGCCCGGCGCCGGAGTCGGCACCGGCCTCTCCATCGACGCCGACACCAGCCCGCCCGACCTCGCCGACGTCGCCGGCCAGCGCACCGCCCGCACCGCCCTGGAAGTCGCCGCGGCCGGCGGCCACCACCTGATGCTGTACGGACCGCCGGGCGCGGGCAAAACCATGCTGGCCGAACGGCTCCCCGGCATCCTGCCGCCGCTCACCCGCCAGGAATCCCTCGAAGTCACCGCGATCCACTCGGTCGCCGGAATCCTGCCCCCGGGCAAGCCCCTCGTCCACAAGGCCCCCTACTGCGCACCCCACCACTCGGCGACCATGCAGTCCCTCGTCGGCGGAGGCAACGGACTGCCCCGGCCGGGAGCTGTCTCACTCGCCCACCGGGGCGTCCTCTTCCTCGACGAAGCCCCCGAGTTCAGCGGCAAGGCCCTCGACTCCCTGCGCCAGCCCCTGGAGGCCGGGCACGTGGTCGTCGCCCGCAGCGCGGGGGTCGTCCGCCTCCCCGCCCGGTTCCTCATGGTCCTCGCCGCCAACCCCTGCCCCTGCGGCCGCCACACCCTGCACGGCGCGGGCTGCGAATGCCCCCCGTCCGTCATCCGCCGCTACCAGGCCCGGCTCTCCGGCCCGCTCCTCGACCGCGTCGACCTGCGCGTGGAGGCCGAGCCCGTCCGGCGCGAGGATCTGCTCGCCCAAGGCGGACGCGGCGAATCCACGGCGCAGGTCGCCGAACGCGTCCTGGCCGCCCGCGAACGAGCCGCCGCCCGCCTCCAGGGCACACCCTGGACCACCAACAGTGAAGTCCCCGGACACGAGCTGCGCACCCGCTGGGTCACCGCCCCCGGGGCCCTCGCCGCGGCGGAACGGGACATGGAACGCGGCCTCCTGACGGCGAGAGGCCTCGACCGCGTCCTGCGCGTCGCCTGGACCCTCGCCGACATCCGCGGCGACGACCGCCCGGACGAGACCCACATCGGCCTCGCCCTGGAGCTGAGAACAGGCATCTCGCGGGGCGCGCCGCTGCCGGTAGGGGGCGCGGGGTGAGTGGGCCGGTGCGTGGTTACGGGCGTGAGCCCCGCCCTGGGGCTCGCTCCGGCGACGGGCCCGGACCCGCCCCCGATCCTCTTCCCGGGCTGGCGGAGGCCCTGCACGGCGGGGCGACGGGCGCTGGGCCGGGCGGGGAGGGGGTGGCCCGTAGCGGCGGTGGTGGCGGCCGCGCTGACGGTGGCCGTGGCCGTGGTGGCGACGGGGAAGCGGCCGTAGGGGGTGGTGGGGACGGGCGCGAGCTCGGTGTCGGTGCGGGCGCCGGTGCGGGGGCGGGCGAGGTCGCGGGTGGCCAGGGTCGGGGTCACCCCGGCGGTGACCACGAGCGGCTGGCGCGGGCCGCGCTGACCAGGGTCATCGAGCCGGGGGACGAACGGGCCGGCCGATGGCTGCGCACGTACGGGGCGGCGGAGCTGATGCGGCGCCTCACCTCGCCCGAGGACGCCGACGACCCGCTCACCGGAGTGAGCGCCGCACGGCTCGCCGGATACCGCAGACGCGCGGCGGCCGCCGACCCCGAGCAGGACCTGGCCACGCTGGCCGCGCTCGGCGGGCGGTTCATCTGCCCCGGAGACCGCGAATGGCCAGGACAGCTGGACGACCTGGGCGACGCCCGCCCGGTCGGGCTCTGGCTGCGGGGCCCGGCCGACCTGCGGCTATGGGCCCTGAGATCCGTCGCCGTGGTGGGCGCCCGAGCCTGTACGCCCTACGGCGCCCACATGGGCGCCACCCTCGGCGGCGGGCTCGCCGAAAAGGGCTGGGTAGTCGTCTCCGGCGCCGCCGCAGGCGTGGACGGCGCCGCCCATCGCGGCGCCCTCGCGGCAGGCGGCGCCACCATCGCCGTCCTCGCCAGCGGAGTCGACGTCGTCTACCCACGCGCCCACACCGAGTTGATCGGCCGCATCGCCGAACAGGGCGTCCTCATCACGGAGTTGCCGCCGGGCGACCACCCGACCCCCAGCCGGTTCGTCCTGCGCAACCGCGTGATCGCGGCGCTCACCCGAGGCACCGTCGTCGTCGAGGCCGAGTACCGCAGCGGCTCCCTCGTCACCGCCCGCAACGCCCAACGCCTCGGCCGCCACACCATAGGAGTACCGGGACCCGCCACCAGCGGACTCTCCGCCGGAGTCCACGAACTGCTGCGCGGCGAAGCCGCCCTCGTCACCGACGCCGCCGAAATCGTCGAACTCGTGGGGGAGATGGGCGAGCTCGCCCCCGCGCGCCGGGGCCCCGTCCTGCCCAGGGACCTCCTCGCCCCAGCCACCGCACGCGTACTCGACGCCCTGCCCGGCCACGGCGAAGCCCTCGTACAGGACATCGTCCGCGAGGCCGCGACCACGCCCGAAGAAGCCCTCGGCAGACTGTACGAACTGCACTCCCTGGGGTTCGTCGAACGCGAAGGGGACAGCTGGCGGTTGGCATCAAGCCGGTTCCGCGCGCCCGGCGCGCGGCGAGGCGGTGCTTGACCTGGAGCATTCGGGTGAAAAGGTAAGGCCGATGACCACCGAGGGCCGCACGCCAGCGCTTTCGGGGCCGACGCACCCCGCGACGGCCCCCACCCCCGCGCGTGACCGGCCCCCCGCACCGGGTCGGACCGATCCCCCGACGTTTGCGCACCGCGACACCCCGGTCACGCTACGCTCACGAGAACCCCGCAGCAGAGACAGCTCCCCGCTCACGTCACAGCAGAACGGCTCAAGGCAACGAATGCCCCAGCACACCTCCGGGTCTGATCGCACGGCAGCTCCCCCCGCTGCCCGCGCCGGCGGCACCGTGCGACCACCGGCGCCCTCGTCCGTCGACGAACTGTGGCGCTCGTACAAGAACAGCGGCGACGAGCGCCTGCGCGAACAGCTGATCCTGCACTACTCGCCGCTGGTCAAATACGTCGCGGGCCGGGTCAGCGTCGGGCTGCCGCCCAACGTCGAACAGGCCGACTTCGTCTCCTCCGGAGTCTTCGGACTCATCGACGCCATCGAGAAGTTCGACATCGAGCGGGCCATCAAGTTCGAGACGTACGCCATCACGCGCATCCGGGGCGCGATGATCGACGAACTCCGCGCCCTCGACTGGATCCCGCGCTCCGTACGGCAGAAGGCCCGCGCCGTCGAGCGCGCATACGCGACCCTCGAAGCGCAGTTGCGCCGTACGCCCTCGGAGAACGAAGTCGCGACCGAGATGGGCATCGCGGTCGAGGAACTACACGCCGTATTCAGCCAGTTGTCGCTCGCCAATGTGGTCGCGCTCGAAGAGCTGCTGCACGGCGGCGGCGAGGGCGGCGACCGGCTCAGCCTCATGGACACCCTGGAGGACACCGCCGCCGACGACCCCGTCGAGGTCGCCGAGGGTCGCGAGCTGCGCAGACTGCTCGCCCGCGCCATCAACACGCTGCCCGAGCGCGAGAAGACGGTCGTCACCCTCTACTACTACGAAGGCCTCACCCTCGCCGAGATCGGCAACGTCCTCGGCGTCACCGAGAGCCGCGTCAGCCAGATCCACACGAAGTCCGTCCTCCAGCTGCGGGCAAAACTGGCCGACGTGGGCCGCTGAGCATCACCCCGGAAAATCGCCCCTCCGCGGATCCCACCCCAGCCTTACAGTGGAGCGGTGCCAAGGATTCGAGCGGCCTCAGTGGCCGAGCACCGCGCCATGCAGCGCGCCGCCCTGCTGGACGCCGCACGCTCCCTGCTGTCCCACGGCGGCACCGACGCCCTGACCTTCCCGGCCCTGGCCGAACGCACCGGGCTCGCCCGATCCTCCGTGTACGAGTACTTCCGCTCCCGGGCCGCCGTCGTCGAAGAGCTCTGCTCCGTCGACTTCCCGCAGTGGGCGGCCGACATCGAAGCCGCCATGCAGCAGGCGGCCAGCCCCGAGGGGAAGGTCGAGGCATACGTACGCCGCCAGCTGGAGCTCGTCGGCGACCAGCGCCACCGCGCCGTCGTCGCCATCTCCGCCAGCGAGCTCGACGCCGGCGCCCGCGAGAAGATCCGCGCCGCCCACGGCGGCCTCATCGCCATGATCGTCGAAGCCCTCGCCGACCTCGGTCACACCCAGCCCCGCCTGGCCGCGATGCTCCTCCAGGGCGTCGTCGACACCGCCGTACGCCGCATCGAACTCGACGCAGCGGAAGACCCGACGACGATCACGGATGCGGCAGTGGCCATGGCCCTGCGAGGCGTAGTCGGCTGAGCGGGCACTGCCGTCCGCGACGGCGCGCCGTCGGCCGCGGTCACCTGACCTGCGGGTCTGTGAGGAGAACGACTCGATCGGCCTCGACGTCGAAGCCGAGCACCGGATGGCCGGAGTCGCCTTCCGGGTCCATCAGCACCGACTTGCCCAGCCGCCGGCCGATCTCCCGAAGGAAGCCGCAGAACACATCAAGTCGCTCCTGGCCCTGCAACTCCCGCAGGTCGACGTCAAAGTCGACTTCATCGGCGGCATGGAAACGGCTCACACCCCCCAAACCGGCAGCAGTCGCGCATGCCCGCCCCGCACCAATGCCAGCGGGTTCAGATACACCTCCCCCCGTTTCAGCCCCCAGTGCAGACACCCCTCCTCCTTGCAGTGGGCCGGTGCCGCCTCCTCGGTCTCCACGGTTGCCACGAGCTGCCCAGCCGCCACCCGCTCACCCACCCGGACCAGCGCCCGCACCGGCTCGTACGTCGTCCGCAGTGGTGGGCTTCCGGAGCCGTCCAGGGTGATCGTCAGGACACCCGTCCCCGCGACGGGGCCCGCGAAGGTCACCCGGCCCGCCGCCACCGCCCGGATCTCCGTCCCGGGTGGGGCCGCCAGGTCTACGCCGCGGTGGCCGGGGCCGTACGGCGTGGCGGGTGGGTTCCAGGTCCGTACGACCACGGGTGTCCCGGGGACCGGCCAGGGCCGGCCTCCCGTCCGAGCCGCCTCCCCGACCGCGGGTGGCGGTGCGGGCATCGCGGTCCGGGCGGGAGGCCCGGCTGAACCAGCCAGGGCCGCCGTCGCCAGTAGCCAGAGCAGTGTGCGGTGCATGCGGGAAATGATCCCGGGACGCGGGGATTCGCGATGATCATGGGCCGGGGCTGTGGACAACGGGCTCGTTGTGGACAGTGGCGTCACCCGGCACGGTGAGGGTCCCGTACACTTCTTGTGGCGATCCGGGTCACCGGGTCGACTTCGCACGCCCCGCCGGTGGTCCAGACCATCGGCCGCGCCTCTCGGTCCTTCACCTGTCAACGGTGTGGGGCACGGCGCATCGGGGCGTCAGGCGCGGCAGCCGCCCGGCAGCCGCGATAACCGAGTACCTCAAGGAGTACGGCCATGGCCGTCGTCACGATGCGGGAGCTGCTGGAAAGCGGCGTCCACTTCGGTCACCAGACCCGTCGCTGGAACCCGAAGATGAAGCGCTTCATCTTCACCGAGCGCAACGGCATCTACATCATCGACCTGCTCCAGTCGCTGTCGTACATCGACCGCGCCTACGAGTTCGTCAAGGAGACCGTCGCGCACGGCGGCTCCATCATGTTCGTCGGTACGAAGAAGCAGGCTCAGGAAGCCATCGCGGAGCAGGCGACGCGCGTGGGCATGCCCTACGTGAACCAGCGCTGGCTCGGCGGCATGCTGACCAACTTCTCCACCGTCTACAAGCGTCTGCAGCGCCTCAAGGAGCTCGAGCAGATCGACTTCGAGGACGTCGCGGCCTCGGGTCTCACCAAGAAGGAGCTCCTGGTCCTCTCGCGCGAGAAGGCCAAGCTGGAGAAGACCCTCGGTGGTATCCGCGAGATGTCGAAGGTTCCCAGCGCCGTCTGGATCGTCGACACCAAGAAGGAGCACATCGCCGTCGGTGAGGCGCGCAAGCTCCACATCCCGGTCGTCGCGATCCTCGACACGAACTGTGACCCCGACGAGGTCGACTACAAGATCCCGGGCAACGACGACGCGATCCGTTCCGTCACCCTGCTCACCCGCGTGATCGCCGACGCCGTCGCCGAGGGCCTCATCGCCCGTTCCGGCGTCGCCACCGGTGACTCGAAGCCGGGCGAGAAGGCCGCCGGCGAGCCGCTCGCCGAGTGGGAGCGCGACCTGCTCGAGGGCGACAAGAAGGCCGACGAGGCCGAGGCCCCCGCCGCCGAGGCCGCTCCGGCCGCCGAGGCCGAGGCCGAGAAGCCGGCCGAGGACGCTGCGGAGGCTCCGGCCGCCGAGGCCCCGGCCGCGGACGCCGAGCAGGCCTGACCTTCACGGTCTTCGCTGCGGCGGTGACGGCGGGGGCGCACGTTGTGCCCCCGCCGTCATCCCGTAGCCCCGTAGATCTTCCGTAGATCTTTCAGACTTCGAGTCAGACTTCGAGAGAGAAACACAGACTCATGGCGAACTACACCGCCGCTGACGTCAAGAAGCTCCGTGAGCTCACCGGCGCCGGCATGATGGACTGCAAGAAGGCGCTGGACGAGGCCGAGGGCAACGTCGACAAGGCCGTCGAGGCGCTGCGCATCAAGGGCCAGAAGGGCGTCGCCAAGCGCGAGGGCCGTTCCGCCGAGAACGGCGCGGTCGTCTCCCTCCTCGCCGAGGACAACACCTCCGGTGTCCTCCTCGAGCTGAAGTGCGAGACGGACTTCGTCGCCAAGGGTGACAAGTTCCAGGCCACCGCCGCCGCGCTCGCCGCGCACGTCGCCAAGACCTCCCCGGCCGACCTGGAGGCGCTGCTCGCCTCCGAGATCGAGGCCGGCAAGACCGTCCAGGCGTACGTCGACGAGGCCAACGCCAACCTCGGCGAGAAGATCGTCCTGGACCGCTTCGCGCAGTACGCCGACGGCTTCGTCTTCGCGTACATGCACCGCACCATGCCCGACCTGCCGCCGCAGATCGGTGTCCTGGTCGAGCTGGACAAGGCCGACGCCGACGTCGCCAAGGGCATCGCCCAGCACATCGCCGCGTTCGCGCCGAAGTGGCTGTCCCGCGAGGACGTCCCGGCCGAGGTCGTCGAGACCGAGCGCCGTGTCGCCGAGGAGACCACGCGCGCCGAGGGCAAGCCCGAGGCCGCGCTGCCGAAGATCGTCGAGGGTCGCGTCAACGGCTTCTTCAAGGACGCCACGCTCCTTGGCCAGCCGTACGCGCTCGACAACAAGAAGTCGGTCCAGAAGGTTCTGGACGAGGCCGGTGTCACCCTGAAGCGCTTCACGCGCATCAAGGTCGGCATCTGAGTCCGTCCGGCGATCGACGGAAGACCCGGCTGGGACCAGCTAGGGTCTGAGGCAGTCGTCGTTCGCGCTCGCGACGGACGACCGCAGATCTGACGAGGAGGCCATTGCCGCTCAGGGACACAGCACCCACCGGCAATGGCCTTCTTCGTATGTGTACGAGGAGATCCCCATGAATCAGGGCGCGGACGCCGCCACTCAGGCTGACCACAAGCGCGACGACGGCAAGGTGACCGGGCGCTTCATGCTGAAGCTCTCCGGTGAGGCGTTCGCCGGCGGAGGGGGTCTCGGCGTGGACCCCGACGTCGTGCACGCCATGGCCCGCGAGATCGCCAATGTCGTACGGGACGGCGCGCAGATCGCCGTCGTCATCGGCGGCGGCAACTTCTTCCGCGGAGCCGAGCTCCAGCAGCGCGGCATGGACCGGGCGCGCTCCGACTACATGGGCATGCTCGGCACGGTCATGAACTGCCTCGCTCTCCAGGACTTCCTGGAGAAGGAGGGCATCGACTCCCGGGTCCAGACGGCCATCACGATGGGCCAGGTCGCGGAGCCGTACATCCCGCTGCGCGCCGTGCGCCACCTGGAGAAGGGACGCGTCGTCATCTTCGGCGCGGGCATGGGCATGCCGTACTTCTCCACCGACACCACGGCCGCCCAGCGCGCCCTGGAGATCGACGCCGAGGCCATGCTGATGGGCAAGAACGGGGTGGACGGGGTCTACGACTCCGACCCCCGCGTCAACCCGGACGCCGTGAAGTTCGACGCGCTGGAGTACGGCGAGGTCATCACCCGCGACCTGAAGGTGGCGGACATGACGGCCATCACCCTCTGCCGCGACAACAACCTCCCCATCCTGGTCTTCGAACTGCTCGCCGAGGGCAATATCGCGCGCGCGGTCAAGGGTGAGAAGATCGGCACGCTCGTGAGCGACCAGGGCACCCGGGCCTGACCGGGGGATGGACAATCCCCTGACGGTCGGACACCGTGCAGGGAAAGACGCGGGTTACGCAGGGCCGTTGAGCACCCGACGGAACTCCCGGCCCACTCAAGACATGCAGGAGCAAGTGGTGATCGAAGAAATCCTCCTCGAAGCCGAGGAGAAGATGGAGAAGGCCGTCGTGGTCGCCAAGGAGGACTTCGCCGCGATTCGCACCGGCCGTGCGCACCCGGCGATGTTCAACAAGATCGTGGCCGACTACTACGGTGCGCTGACGCCGATCAACCAGCTGGCCTCGTTCTCGGTGCCCGAGCCGCGCATGGCCGTGGTGACCCCGTTCGACAAGAGCGCGCTGCGCAACATCGAGCAGGCGATCCGCGACTCGGACCTGGGCGTCAACCCGAGCAACGACGGCTCCATCATCCGGGTGACGTTCCCGGAGCTGACGGAGGAGCGCCGCCGGGACTACATCAAGGTCGCCCGGACCAAGGCCGAGGACTCCAAGGTGTCGATCCGCTCCGTGCGCCGCAAGGCCAAGGACGCCCTCGACAAGCTGGTCAAGGACAAGGAGACCGGCGAGGACGAGGTCCGCCGTGCGGAGAAGGAGCTCGACGACACCACCGCGAAGTACGTCGCGCAGGTGGACGAGCTGCTCAAGCACAAGGAAGCAGAGCTGCTAGAGGTCTGATGAACGACTCTTCCTGGGGGGCTCCGCCGCGACCCGAGCACTGGGGGCCACCCGACCAGGGGCCTTCCCAGGAGGTGCCTTCGGCGGGGGCTGCCTACGATGCGTATGACGCCCCGTCCCGTACGCAGCCGATGCCCGTCGTGCACCACACGGGCAGAGAAGCCGCCGCAGACCTTGAAGAACGTGACCGGGGGGCCGCTCGGGTGAGCGGTCCCCTGTTCCGCGAAGAGACGCCGCAGGAGCCCATGCCCAGCTCGGTACCACCTTCGACTCCGCCGCAGCCGCAGCGGCCCGCGCAGCCGGAGAAGAAGCGGGCGGGGCGCGACCTGCGGGCCGCGATAGGGGTCGGCGTCGGGCTCGGCGCGGTGATCCTGGCCTCGCTGTTCGTCGTCAAGGCCGTCTTCGTCGGCGTGATCGCCGTGGCGGTCGTCGTCGGCCTGTGGGAGCTCACCTCCCGGCTCGACGAGCGCAAGGGCGTCAAGGCGCCGCTGGTGCCGCTCGCGGTGGGCGGCGCGGCGATGGTCGTCGCCGGCTACGCGCGCGGTGCCGAGGGCGCCTGGGTGGCGATGGCGCTGACCTCGCTGGCGGTGTTGGTGTGGCGGATGACAGAGAAGCCCGAGGGTTATCTGAAAGATGTCACCGCCGGTGTCTTCGCGGCGTTCTACGTGCCGTTCCTGGCGACGTTCGTGGCGATGATGCTGAGTGCCGACGACGGGCCGTGGCGGGTCTTCGTCTTCCTGCTGCTGACCGTGGTCAGCGACACCGGCGCGTACGCGATCGGCTGGCGCTTCGGCAAGACCAAGCTGGCGCCGCGCATCAGCCCCGGCAAGACCCGTGAGGGCCTGGCCGGTGCGGTGACGTTCGCGATGGTGGCGGGGGCGCTGTGCATGCACTTCCTCATCGACGACGGCCAGTGGTGGCAGGGCCTGCTGCTCGGCCTCGCGGTCGCGGTGAGCGCCACGCTCGGCGACCTCGGCGAGTCGATGATCAAGCGGGACCTGGGCATCAAGGACATGGGCACGCTGCTGCCCGGCCACGGCGGCATCATGGACCGCCTGGACTCCCTGCTGCCCACGGCACCGGTGGTGTGGCTGCTGCTGGTGATCTTCGTCGGTGGTGGCTGACCGACCGTTCCACCAGGCGCTGACCTGCTGTTTCAGCGGTCGGGGGCTCGTTGTCCACAGGGCGGCGGGCCCCTTTCCGTATGTCTGCGACACTGGTAACACCATGCCGAAGCCCGGAGAACTCACTTTCGTCGCCCCCCGCGGAGCCAAGAAGCCGCCGCGGCACCTCGCCGACCTCTCGCCCGCCGAGCGGAAAGAGGCTGTCGCCGCGATCGGCGAGAAGCCGTTCCGCGCCAAGCAGCTCTCGCAGCACTACTTCGCGCGGTACGCGCACGACCCGGCCCAGTGGACCGACATCCCCGCGGGCGCGCGCGTCCGGCTCCAGGAGGAGCTGCTGCCGGACCTGATGTCGGTGGTGCGGCACATCTCGTGCGACGACGACACCACCCGCAAGACGCTGTGGCGGCTGCACGACGGGACGCTCGTGGAGTCGGTCCTGATGCGCTACCCCGACCGGGTGACGATGTGCATCTCCTCGCAGGCCGGCTGCGGCATGAACTGCCCGTTCTGCGCGACCGGCCAGGCGGGCCTGGACCGCAACCTGTCGACCGCCGAGATCGTGCACCAGATCGTCGACGGCATGCGCGCGCTGCGCGACGGCGAGGTCCCCGGCGGCCCGGCGCGCCTGTCGAACATCGTCTTCATGGGCATGGGCGAGCCGCTCGCCAACTACAAGCGGGTCGTGGGCGCCATCCGCCGCCTCACCGACCCCGAGCCCGACGGGCTGGGCCTGTCCCAGCGCGGCATCACCGTCTCCACCGTCGGCCTGGTCCCCGCCATGCACCGCTTCGCCGACGAGGGCTTCAAGTGCCGCCTCGCCGTGTCGCTGCACGCGCCGGACGACGAGCTGCGCGACACCCTGGTCCCGGTCAACACCCGCTGGAAGGTCCGCGAGGTCCTGGACGCGGCGTGGGAGTACGCGGAGAAGTCGGGCAGGCGCATCTCGATCGAGTACGCGCTGATCCGCGACATCAACGACCAGGCCTGGCGCGGTGACCTGCTCGGCCGCCTCCTCAAGGGCAAGCGCGTCCACGTCAACCTGATCCCGCTGAACCCGACGCCGGGCTCGAAGTGGACCGCCTCGCGCCCCGAGGACGAGAAGGCGTTCGTCGAGGCCATCGCGGCCCACGGAGTGCCGGTCACCGTCCGGGACACCCGTGGCCAGGAGATCGACGGAGCGTGCGGACAGCTCGCCGCGACCGAGAGGTAGTCTGGGCTCGAAATTGCATATTCCGACAGGGGAGCGCCACAGCGCTGAGAGTGCGACACCGTCAGGTCGCAGACCCTCTGAACCTCGCCCAGGTCATTCTGGGTAGGAAGTTCGGTCATCACTCAAGCTGTTGCGCCCTGCTCGCACGACCCGCCGTCGTACGGGCAGGGCCGCGTCTCTTCCTGGTCACACCAGGAGGATCACCACCATGCGCAGTACCAAGAAGATGGCGGCCGGCGCGCTCGCCGCCGCCCTCGGGGTCAGTACGCTCGCCGCGTGCGGCGGCAAGGACGAGGGCGCCAAGTCCGACGGCGGCACCAAGTCCAAGACCGTCACGCTGGTCAGCCACGACTCGTTCGCCGCCTCCGACGCGGTGCTCAAGGAGTTCACCGCGCAGACCGGCTACACCGTCAAGGTCCTCAAGAGCGGCGACGCGGGCGCGGCCCTCAACCAGGAGATCCTCACCAAGGGCTCCCCGCGCGGCGACGTCTTCTTCGGCGTCGACAACACCCTGCTCTCGCGCGCCCTCGACAACGGGATCTTCACCCCGTACGAGGCGAAGGGCCTCGCCGCCGTCCCCGCGGCCGTCCAGCTCGACAAGGGCAAGCACCGGGTCACGCCGATCGACACCGGCGACATCTGCGTCAACTACGACAAGAAGTACTTCGCGGACAAGAAGCTCACCCCGCCGAGCTCCTTCGCCGACCTGATCAAGCCCGAGTACAAGAACCTGCTGGTCACCGAGAACGCGGCGACCTCCTCGCCGGGCCTGGGCTTCCTGCTCGGCAGCGCCGCCCAGTACGGCGACGAGGGCTGGCAGGACTACTGGAAGAAGCTCAAGGACAACGGCGTCAAGGTCGTCGACGGCTGGGAGCAGGCCTACAACCAGGACTTCTCCGGCTCGGCCGGCGGCAAGAAGGCCAAGGGGGAGCGCCCGCTGGTCGTCTCCTACGCCTCCAGCCCGCCCGTCGAGGTCCTGTACGCCAAGCCGCAGCCCACCGAGGCCCCCACCGGGGTCGCCACCGGCACCTGCTTCCGCCAGACCGAGTTCGCGGGGCTCCTCAAGGGCGCCAGGAACGAGGCGGGCGGCAAGGCGCTCCTCGACTTCCTGATCTCCAAGAAGTTCCAGGAGGACATGCCGCTCAACATGTTCGTGAACCCGGTGCTGGGGGACGCCAAGCTGCCCGAGCTGTTCACCAAGTTCGGCGCCACGGTCACCGAGACGCACGACGTCGCTCCGGAGAAGATCTCCAAGAACCGTGAGCAGTGGGTCAAGACGTGGTCCTCGCTCGTGCTGAAGTAAGCCGCACGCCCCGCGCGAAGAAGGCGCGCGCGAACGCGGTGCGGCTCGGCCTGATGGCCCTGCCGCTCGCGTTCTTCGCGCTCTTCTTCGCCTGGCCCGTGGCCGCGATCGTCGGCCGCGGGCTGCGCGTCGACGGCGTCTGGCACCTCGGCCGGATCGGCGAGGTGATCACCGAGCCGGACATCGGGCACGTGCTGTGGTTCACCACCTGGCAGGCGCTCGCCTCCACCGCGCTCACGCTGCTGATCGCGCTCCCCGGCGCGTATGTCTTCGCGCGCTTCGACTTCCCCGGCCGGCACCTGCTGAGGGCCGTCGTCACGGTCCCCTTCGTGCTGCCCACGGTCGTCGTCGGCACCGCCTTCCTCGCGCTGCTCGGCCGGGGCGGGCTGCTGGACGAGCTGTGGGGCGTACGCCTGGACACCACGGTGTGGGCGATCCTGCTGGCGCACGTCTTCTTCAACTACGCCGTCGTCGTACGGACCGTCGGCGGCCTGTGGGCCCAGCTCGACCCGCGCCAGGAGGAGGCCGCCCGGGTCCTCGGCGCCTCACGGTTCGCGGCCTGGCGCACGGTGACCCTGCCCGCGCTCGGCCCGGCCGTCGCGGCCGCCGCGCTGATGGTCTTCCTCTTCACCTTCACCTCCTTCGGCGTCGTCCAGATCCTCGGCGGCCCGACCTTCTCCACACTCGAAGTGGAGATCTACCGCCAGACCGCCCAGCTCCTCGACCTGCCGACCGCGGCGGTCCTGACCATCGTCCAGTTCGCCGCGGTCGGCGCGGTCCTGGCCGTGCACGCCTGGACGGTACGGCGGCGCGAGAGCGCCCTGAAGCTGGTCGATCCCGCGCGGACGGCCCGGCGCCCGCGCGGCGCGGGCCAGTGGACGCTGCTCGCGGCGGTGCTCGCCGTGGTGGTCGTGCTGATCCTGCTGCCGCTGGGCGTGCTGGTCGCCCGCTCCCTGGACACTCCCGACGGCTATGGCTTCGGCTACTTCCGCTCCCTCCAGTCGGTGGGGCAGGGCGGCACGTTCCTGGTGCCGCCGCTGGAGGCGGTGTGGAACTCCGTGCAGTACGCGCTCGCCGCGACCGGGATCGCGCTGGCCATCGGGGGACTCGCCGCCGCGGCCCTCACCCGGCGCGGAGGACGCCTGGTCAGAGGCTTCGACGCGCTCCTGATGCTGCCGCTGGGAGTGTCGGCGGTGACGGTCGGCTTCGGCTTCCTGATCACCCTGGACCGGCCGCCGCTGGACCTGCGCACCTCCTGGATCCTGGTGCCGCTGGCCCAGGCGCTGGTGGGCGTGCCGTTCGTCGTACGGACCATGCTTCCCGTACTGCGCGCGGTCGACGGGCGGCTGCGCGAGGCGGCCGCCGTGCTCGGCGCGTCCCCGCTCCGCGTGTGGCGGGAGGTGGACCTGCCGCTGGTGCGGCGGGCGCTGCTGATCGCGGCGGGGTTCGCGTTCGCCGTCTCGCTCGGTGAGTTCGGCGCGACCGTGTTCATCGCCCGCCCCGACCGCCCCACCCTGCCGGTCGCGGTGGCCCGCCTGCTCGGCCGGGCCGGGGACCTCAACTACGGCCAGGCGATGGCGCTCAGCACGATCCTGATGGTGGTGTGCGCGGCGTCCCTGCTCCTCCTCGAACGTATTCGCACAGACCGGACCGGAGAATTCTGATGCTGAAGCTCGACGGGGTGACGGTCCGGTTCGGCGAGCGGGCCGCGCTCGACGCGGTCGACCTGGAGGTCGCCGAGCACGAGACGGTGTGCGTGCTCGGGCCGAGCGGCAGCGGCAAGTCCACGCTGCTGCGGGTGGTCGCGGGGCTCCAGCCGGTCGACGCGGGGCGGGTACTGCTCGGCGGCGCCGACCAGGGCGGGGTGCCGGTGCACCGCCGGGGCGTCGGCCTGATGTTCCAGGACCACCAGCTGTTCCCGCAGCGGGACGTGGCCGGGAACGTGTCGTTCGGCCTGCGCATGCGCGGTGTTCCGCGCGCCCGGCAGGCCGACCGCGTCGCGGAGTTGCTGGAGCTCGTGGGGCTGCCGGGGGCCGGGCGGCGGGCGGTGGCGTCGCTCTCCGGCGGCGAGCAGCAGCGCGTCGCCCTCGCGCGGGCGCTGGCCCCCGAGCCGCGACTGCTGATGCTCGACGAGCCGCTGGGGCAGCTGGACCGTACGCTGCGGGAGCGGCTGGTGGTCGAACTGCGTTCCCTGTTCGGCCGGTTGGGTACGACGGTGCTGGCCGTGACGCACGACCAGGGCGAGGCGTTCGCGCTCGCCGACCGGGTCGTGGTGATGCGGGACGGCCGCATCGCGCAGACCGGTACGCCGCTCGACGTCTGGCAGCGGCCGGCCTCCGAGTTCGTGGCGCGCTTCCTCGGGTTCGAGAACGTGGTGGCGGCGACGGTGTCGGGGTCGGTGGCGTCCACGGAGTGGGGGAAGGTGCCGGTGCCGGCGGGCTCGGCGCAGGGTGCGGTACGTCTTCTGGTCCGGCCCGCGGGGGTCCGGCTGCTTCCGGTGGACGAGGGGCTGCGGTGCGAGGTGGAGGCCCGGACGTTCCGGGGCAACCACGTCGCGCTGCGCCTGCGGCCGCGGTCCGGGGCGGTTCTGGAGGCGGAGTGCGGGTTGCGGGACGCGCCGGGGGTGGGGGAGTTGGTGGGGGTGGGGTTTGTCGGGGCGGACGTGGTGGTCCTGGGGGTGAGCCCCTCCCCGCCCCTTCCCTAAACCCTCCGGGGGTGGGGGGTGGGCCGAGGTGGTCTCGCGGGGGGGGGGGGCCCCCCCCCCCCGGGGGGGGGGGGGGGGGGCTGCCACCGCGGTACAACCA
>NZ_JBFAAD010000056.1:0-33834 GCF_040639555.1 Streptomyces sp. NPDC023838 | reverse complement strand
ATCGGCGCCTCCGGCATGGTGAACACGCTCCGCGTGTCCTTCATGGTCCCCTAAAGGGTGCGGGGTGCGGCGACCGCAACCCCCCCAGGGGCGCGGGGAACTGCGCGACCAGCTCAAACGGACCCGCACTCGACCACCGACCAGGCTTTTAGGGGCGCGGGGAACTGCGCGACCAGCCGAATCGGACCCGCACCCGGCCACCGACCAGGTTTTAAGGGGCGCGGGGAACTGCGCGCTCAGCCCAAACGGACCCGCACCCGGCCACCGACCAGGTATTTAGGGGCGCGGGGAACTGCGCGCTCAGCCCAAGCGGACCCGCACCCGGCCACCGGCCAGGTGTTTAGGGGCGCGGGGAACTGCGCGACCAGCCCCCACCGGCCCGCACCCGGCCACCCGCCAAGTCTTCAGGCGCGCACGCGCAACCGGCCTCGGCTCGCAGCCGGGACAGGGGGCCGGGGGCGTCGCCCCGGGCTACACGCCCAGCTTCGCCTCCAGCGCTCGCGTCGTCGCTGACTTCTCGCCCTCGATCTGCACCTCCGCCGCCTCCTGGCGGCCCGAGGCGAAGAGGGCGAGTTCGGACGGGTCGCCCGTGACCGTCACCACGGGAGTGCCGCGGCGGGCCACCGCCGTCTGGCCGTCGGGGCGGCGCAGGACCAGGCCCACCGGGGAGCGGCGGCCCATCAGGCGCGCCATCTTCTCCAGGCGGGACCAGAGGACGTCCGCGAAGACCGGGTCGACCGGGCGCGGCGTCCAGTCGGGCTGGGCGCGCCGGATGTCCTCGCCGTGGACGTAGAACTCGACCGCGTTCGCCCCCTCGTCCACCTGCTTGAGGCTGTACGGGGAGAACCTCGGCGGCCCCGTACGGAAGAGCTGGACCAGCTCCTCGTACGGCTTCGCGGCGAACTCCGCCTGCACCCGGTCCAGGCGGGACTTCAGCGCACCGAGAATTATCCCGCCGGCCGCGTCGAGGCGGCGCTCGCGGACCACCAGGTGGGCCGCGAGGTCGCGCGTCGTCCAGTCCTCGCAGAGGGTCGGGGCCTGCGGGCCCGCCGCCTCCAACAGGTCGGCGAGCAGAAGCCGTTCACGCTTGGCATGGGTCGACATGGGGGCCAGCGTACGACCCGCGCCCACGTCCGCCCAGTGGACGCACCGCCGGAGCGCCCCCGTACCACGGCACAATGGGGCCATGACCAGCACTCTCGACCCCGCCGTCGCCGCCCGCCTGAAGCGGACCGCCGATGGACTGGTCCCGGCCATCGCTCAGCAGTACGACACCGGTGAGGTGCTCATGCTCGGCTGGATGGACGACGAGGCCCTGCACCGCACCCTGACCACCGGACGCTGCACCTACTGGTCGCGCAGCCGGAACGAGTACTGGGTGAAGGGGGATACTTCCGGGCATTTCCAGCACGTGAAGTCCGTCGCGCTGGACTGTGACGGGGACACCCTGCTGGTGAAGGTCGATCAGGTCGGCGCCGCGTGCCACACCGGGGACCGGACATGCTTCGACGCCGACGTCCTGCTGCCCGCCGCCGGTCAGTAGGGTCGCGCCATGGATCTCGAAACCTTCCGCAAGCTCGCGGTGGACCGCCGCGTCATTCCGGTCAGCCGCCGCCTCCTCGCGGACGGCGACACCCCCGTCGGGCTCTACCGCAAGCTCGCCGCCGAGCGGCCCGGCACCTTCCTCCTGGAGTCCGCCGAGAACGGCCGGTCCTGGTCGCGCTACTCGTTCGTGGGCGTGCGCTCAGCCGCGACGCTCACCGCCCGCGACGGCGAAGCCCACTGGGTGGGCACCCCGCCCGTCGGCGTCCCCACCTCGGGTGATCCGCTTCAGGCCCTGCGGGCCACCGTCGAGGCGCTGCACACCCCGCGCGACCTGGCGGAGGGGATGCCCCCGTTCACCGGCGGCATGGTCGGCTACCTCGGCTACGACATCGTGCGGCGGCTGGAGAAGATCGGGGAGCGCGGGAGCGACGACCTCCAGCTGCCCGAGCTGACCATGCTGCTCACCTCCGACCTCGCCGTACTCGACCACTGGGCCGGGTCGGTGCTCCTGATCGCCAACGCGATCAACCACAACGACCTGGACACCGGCGTCGACGAGGCGTACGCGGACGCCGTGGCCCGGCTGGACGCGATGGAGGCGGACCTGGCCAAGCCGGGCGAGTACGCGCCCACCGCCCTGCCGCCGTCCGTGCTGCCCGAGTACACCGCGCTGTGGGGCGGCAAGGCGTACCAGGACGCCGTCGACGACATCAAGGAGCGCATCCGCGCGGGCGAGGCCTTCCAGGTGGTGCCCTCGCAGCGGTTCGAGACGCCGTGCACCGCGAGCGCGCTCGACGTCTACCGGGTGCTGCGGGCCACCAACCCGTCCCCGTACATGTACCTCTTCCGCTTCGACGGCTTCGACGTCGTCGGCTCCAGCCCCGAGGCCCTCGTCAAGGTCGAGGACGGGCGGGCCATGGTCCACCCGATCGCCGGGACCCGGCACCGCGGCGCCACCCCGCAGGAGGACAACGACCTGGCCGAGGAGCTGCTCGCCGACCCCAAGGAGCGGGCCGAGCACCTGATGCTGGTGGACCTGGGCCGCAACGACCTGGGCCGGGTCTGTGAGCCCGGCAGCGTCGAGGTCGTCGACTTCATGTCCGTCGAGCGGTACTCGCACGTCATGCACATCGTGTCGACCGTGACCGGCCGGGTCGCCCAGGGCCGTACCGCCTTCGACGTGCTCACCGCGTGCTTCCCGGCCGGAACCCTCTCCGGCGCGCCCAAGCCGCGCGCGATGCAGATCATCGAGGAGCTGGAGCCGAGCCGCCGCGGGCTGTACGGCGGCTGCGTCGGCTACCTCGACTTCGCCGGGGACTCCGACACCGCCATCGCCATCCGCACCGCGCTGCTGCGCGACGGCACGGCGTACGTCCAGGCCGGGGCCGGCGTGGTGGCCGACTCCGACCCGGTGGCGGAGGACAACGAATGCCGCAACAAGGCGGCGGCGGTGCTGAGGGCCGTGCATACGGCCAATCGACTCGGCGGCTAGTCCGTCGTCTGCGGACCGTCTGGGTTGCTCGCGCAGTTCGCCCCTAGGAGGGCCCTTCGGGCCCATTAAGGGGCGCGGGGATTGCGCGACCAGCCACAGACGGCCCGCAGACGAACTTCTCGCCGATAGATTTCGCGCCATAACACACCCCCGGGTGACAAGATCACCGCCGTGCAGGCGATAGTGGGGTACGTGAGTGCCGTACCCGTACCCCCGTCGCGTGCCGATTCCGCGTCACCCGCCCGCGCCGGAGGCCGTCGCAGCCTCGCCGCAGCCCTGCTCTTCGGCGCCGTCGGGGCCGCCGTCGTCCTGCTGGCCTCGGGGCAGACCTGGGCCGAGGGCCACGCCGCGGTCGGCGGCGGCACCGTGCCGCTGCGCGCCACCGGGCAGAACGTGACGGGCGTGCCCGCCGCCCTCGCGATAGTCGGGCTGGCCGCGCTCGTGGCGGTCTTCGCGGTCCGCCGGGCCGGCCGGCTGCTGGTCTCCGGGCTGCTCGCGCTGAGCGGCGCCGGAGCCGCGCTCGCCGCCTTCCTCGGCGCCGACGACAGCGCCGCGCTGGACGAGAAGGCCGCCAGGACCAGCGGCGACGCCGCCGCCACCATCGGCGGCCTCACTCACACCGCCTGGCCCTACGTCACCTTCGCCGGCGGTCTGCTGCTCCTGGTCGCCGGGCTGCTCGCGCTGCGGTTCGGCGCCGCCTGGCCCGCGATGGGCGGGCGCTACGAGCGCGACGGCAGCCCCCGGGCCCGCAAGCCCCGCCCGGTCAAGGACCCGGACCGGCCCGAGGAGCTGTGGAAGGCCCTGGACCGGGGCGAGGACCCGACCGGAGTGTGAGCTGCCCCACGGGGGGCCACCCCAGGCTCCGGGCACGCGCACGGGTGCGCGACAATGGTCGGCGAGCGGTCGGCGTCCACGGACTGAAGCGGCCGACTCCGCGACCCAGAGATTCACCAACGAGGAGCAACTCATGGCGGGCAGCAGCGGCGGCCACGGACACACCCCGGCCGCCTGGACCGGTGTCATCATCTCCTTCATCGGCTTCTGTGCGGCGTCGGTGTTCATCGTCGCCGGCAACGCGGTCGGCTTCTGGGCCGGTACGGCGCTCACCCTGCTCGGCGCCGTGGTCGGCGGCATCATGAAGATGATGGGCATGGGCACCCCCAAGGAGTCCGCCGAGATGGCCGCGGCCCGCGAGGACGCCGGCCTCAAGGCCCGCGCCCGCCTCGCCGAGGCACGCTGAGCCGGGCCCGGCGCCCGGCCGGACGGGAAGCTGTACGTGGATGAGGCGCGGCCCCCTGGGGCTGCGCCTCTCCGCGTGAGCGGGGACAATCACCGCGTGGACGCCACCCCGACCCCCGCACCCGCCCCGGCGGCCCCCGCCGCGGCGCGCCGGCTGTTCGTGCCGCTGGGCACCCTCGCCGGGGTCGCCGCCGCCTTCGCGTACGTGGGCGCGGTCGACCCGAACGAGCCCGGCCACTACCCCGTCTGCCCGCTGCTGCGGCTCACCGGGATCTACTGCCCGGGCTGCGGCGGTCTGCGCAGCGCCCACGACTTCATCACCGGTGACTTCGGCGCGGCGCTCGGGGCCAACGCGCTCGCGGTCGTCGGTTATGTGCTCTTCGCGGTGATCTGGGTGGTCTGGGCCGTGCGCGCCGCGCGCGGGCTGCCCTTCCGGATCGACCTCAAGGACGCCCACTGGTGGGGCATCGGCGCGGTGCTGCTGATCTTCTCGGTTGTCCGGAATCTACCGTTCGGGTCTGTGCTGGCGCCGTGACATTCCGTATATCTCCCCACGTCCCGGCTGTCCGAGGCGTGGGACGGGCGTCAACCGGATGCGGGCCCTTCGCTCCGGTGCGGATACCATCGTGATGGCTGATCCTGGCCGATCGTCAACGTCACCGTCCTGGAAGGGGGCCGCTCGCGTGAGTGTGCTCGACGAGATCATCGAGGGCGTCCGCGCCGATCTGGCGGAGCGGCAGGCGCGGGTCGGCCTCGACGAGCTCAAGGAGCGTGCCGCCAAGGCGCCCCAGGCCCGTGACGGCGTCGCGGCCCTGCGCGGCGAAGGCGTCAAGGTCATCTGCGAGGTCAAGCGCTCCAGCCCGTCCAAGGGCGCGCTGGCGGCCATCGCCGACCCCGCGGGCCTCGCCGCCGACTACGAGGCGGGCGGCGCCGCCGTCATCTCCGTGCTCACCGAGGAGCGCCGCTTCGGCGGCTCGCTCGCGGACCTGGAGGCCGTCCGGGCCAAGGTCGACATCCCGGTGCTGCGCAAGGACTTCATCGTCACCGCGTACCAGCTCTGGGAGGCCCGGGCGTACGGGGCCGACCTGGCGCTCCTGATCGTCTCCGCGCTGGAGCAGGCCGCGCTGGTCTCGCTGATCGAGCGGGCCGAGTCCATCGGGCTCACCCCGCTGGTCGAGGTGCACGACGAGGACGAGGTCGAGCGGGCGGTCGACGCGGGCGCCAAGATCATCGGCGTCAACGCGCGCGACCTGAAGACCCTCAAGGTCGACCGCACCGTCTTCGACCGCGTCGCCCCCGAGATCCCCTCGCACATCGTCAAGATCGCCGAGTCGGGCGTGCGCGGCCCGCACGACCTGATCGCGTACGCCAACGCCGGCGCGGACGCCGTCCTGGTCGGCGAGTCCCTGGTGACCGGCAAGGACCCCCGGGGAGCCGTCGCGGACCTGGTGGCCGCCGGCGCCCACCCCGCCCTGCGCCACGGACGGAACTGACCTCACCATGCCTATCGCCGCCCGTCTCGCCCCCGGCTGCCGCCCGCGCGGCTGCCGCGCTCCGGCGCGCCGGGTGCACGGGCGGCGTGTGCGGTACGTGATCGGGGACGAGCCGGGACAGGTCAACGGGATGCGATGGCGTCGCCGCTGAGCTGAGCGCCCCGCAGGGGGCGCGGGACTGTATCCATGCGACTGCGTCGCGTGGGCGCGACCAGCCCAGGACGGCGGTCGCACGCAGGCCCGCGCACATCCCCTCGGCGCTCGGCGTACGCGACAGGACGCCCACACACAGGACCCGGGGCCGAGACGGCCCCCTGGGAGGTATCCCCATGTCCCACGAGTTCTTCATCCCCGACCCGGACGGTCAAGTCCCCAGCCCCGAGGGCTACTTCGGCGCCTTCGGCGGCAAGTTCATCCCGGAGGCCCTGGTCGCCGCCGTGGACGAGGTCGCCGTCGAGTACGAGAAGGCCAAGGCCGACCCCGCCTTCGCCGCCGAGCTCAACGACCTCATGGTCAACTACACCGGCCGCCCGAGCGCCCTCACCGAGGTGCCCCGGTTCGCCGAGCACGCCGGCGGCGCCCGGGTCTTCCTCAAGCGCGAGGACCTGAACCACACCGGCTCGCACAAGATCAACAACGTCCTCGGCCAGGCGCTGCTCACCAAGCGCATGGGCAAGACCCGCGTCATCGCCGAGACCGGCGCGGGCCAGCACGGCGTTGCCACGGCGACAGCCTGCGCCCTCTTCGGCCTGGAGTGCACCATCTACATGGGCGAGGTCGACACCCAGCGCCAGGCGCTGAACGTCGCCCGGATGCGCATGCTCGGCGCCGAGGTCGTCCCCGTGAAGTCCGGCAGCCGCACCCTGAAGGACGCCATCAACGAGGCGTTCCGCGACTGGGTCGCCAACGTGGACCGTACGCACTACCTCTTCGGCACGGTCGCGGGCCCGCACCCGTTCCCGGCCATGGTCCGCGACTTCCACCGGGTCATCGGCGTCGAGGCCCGCCGCCAGATCCTGGAGCGCGCCGGACGCCTCCCGGACGCCGCGGTCGCCTGCGTCGGCGGCGGCTCCAACGCCATCGGGCTCTTCCACGCCTTCATCCCGGACGCGGACGTCCGCCTGATCGGCTGCGAGCCCGCCGGGCACGGCATCGAGTCCGGCGAGCACGCGGCGACCCTCACGGCGGGCGAGCCGGGCATCCTGCACGGCTCCCGCAGTTACGTCCTCCAGGACGACGAGGGCCAGATCACCGAGCCGTACTCGATCTCGGCCGGTCTGGACTACCCGGGCATCGGGCCCGAGCACTCCTACCTCAAGGACATCGGCCGCGGCGAGTACCGCGCGGTCACCGACGACGCGGCCATGCAGGCCCTGCGGCTGCTCTCGCGCACCGAGGGCATCATCCCGGCGATCGAGTCCGCGCACGCGCTCGCGGGCGCTCTCGATGTCGGCAAGGAGCTGGGCGAGGACGGTCTGATCGTGATCAACTTGTCCGGGCGCGGCGACAAGGACATGGACACGGCCGCGCGCTACTTCGGCCTGTACGGCACCGACAGTGAGGTGCCCGCCGACGCGGCCGGGCTCGCCGAGATCGAGGGGGACGCGAAGTGAGCGGGAACGTGACTCTGCTGAGCGAGACCCTCGCCAAGGCGAAGGCCGAGGACCGGGCCGCGCTCATCGCCTACCTCCCGGCCGGGTTCCCGACCGTCGACGGCGGCATCGAGGCGGTCAAGGCCGTCTTCGACGGCGGCGCGGACGTGGTCGAGGTCGGCCTGCCGCACAGCGACCCGGTCCTGGACGGGCCGGTCATCCAGACCGCCGACGACATCGCCCTCAAGGGCGGCGTGAAGATCGCCGACGTGCTGCGCACGGTCCGCGAGGCCCACGCGGCCACCGGCAAGCCGGTGCTGGTGATGACGTACTGGAACCCCATCGACCGGTACGGCGTGGAGCGTTTCACCGCCGAGCTGGCCGAGGCGGGCGGCGCCGGGTGCATCCTGCCCGACCTGCCGGTCCAGGAGTCCGCGCTGTGGCGCGAGCACGCCGACAAGCACGGCCTGGCCACGGTCTTCGTGGTCGCGCCGAGCAGCAAGGACGAGCGGCTCGCGCGGATCACGGAGGCGGGCTCCGGCTTCGTGTACGCGGCGTCGCTGATGGGTGTCACCGGCACGCGCGCGTCCGTCGGCGCACAGGCCGAGGACCTGGTGCGGCGCACCCGGGCCACCACCGAGCTGCCGGTCTGTGTCGGCCTCGGCGTCTCCAACGCCGAGCAGGCCCGGGAGGTCGCGGCCTTCTCCGACGGCGTGATCGTCGGCTCGGCCTTCGTCCAGCGGCTGCTGGACGCGCCGGACCAGGCGAGCGGGCTCGCCGCCGTGCGCGCCCTCGCGGGTGAACTCGCGCGGGGCGTACGCCGTACGCCGTAAGGGCGTAGGCCGCGCCGCAACGCTCCGTAACCCTGCCCGGGTAGGAGCGGACCCGGAGCGCGTTAGCTCGTACGGGTGGATCTGGGACCGGGGGGGCACGTTGGTGCCTCCCCGGTTCGTTGCTGCGGGTGTGAGCGAGAAGAACCAAGAAGGCAAGAAAACGGCCCGCGAGCGACTGGCCCAGGAGCGCGAGCGGCAGCGGTCCCAGGACCGGCGCAGACGCACGATGATCGTCGGCGCGGCGGTGGTGTGCGTCCTCGGGCTGGCCGCGGTGATCGGCGTGATCGCGGCCAACACCAGGAGCGGCGACAGCAAGCAGAGCGCGTCCGGCCCGCTCCTCGCGCCCGCCGGCGCCGAGGGCAAGGACAACCTGGCCATCCCGGTGGGCGCCGCCGACGCGCCGTCCACGCTCACGGTCTGGGAGGACTTCCGCTGCCCGGCCTGCGCCGCGTTCGAGAACGGCTTCCGCCCCACGATCCACGAGCTGGAGGACAGCGGCCAACTCCGCGTCCAGTACCACCTCGCCACCCTGATCGACCACAACCTCGGTGGCAGCGGCTCGCTGCGCGCGGCGAACGCGGCGGGCTGCGCACAGGACGCCGGGAAGTTCTTGGCGTACCACGACGTGCTCTACACCAATCAGCCCAAGGAGACGGACGACGCGTACGGGAAGAACGACAAGCTGATCGAGCTGGCCCAGAAGGTCCCCGGCCTCGACTCGGCCGCCTTCCGCTCCTGCGTGGAGAAGGGCAAGCACAACAGCTGGGTCACCAAGTCCAACGACGCCTTCCAGAACGGCGGCTTCAGCGGCACGCCGACGGTCCAGCTGAACGGGGAGTCGGTCTTCCCGCAGAAGGGCAGCGAGCAGATCAGCCCGGCGAACCTGAAGAAGTGGGTCGTCGAGGCGAACAAGGGCAAGCAGCCGGGGACGGCTTCGCCGTCGCAGCCTGGGACGGCCGCCCCCAGTTCGCCGCCGGCGGGCGCGCCCGCCGTGTCCGGGGCGAAGCCGAGGTCCACGCACGTGCGGGGCCCGGTCCCGAAGAAGGCCCCGGCACCGGGCCCGGCGCATCCGGGGGCCCCGGCGGCCCACTCGGGATCGCGTGCGGGAACCGCGACCGGGTCCGGGGCGGGGACGGGAGCGGGGGGCGCTCCGGCTCCGGCGGCCCCTCAGCCCCTGCCGTAGCGCTCGTTACTCATAAGTTGCCGGGTGGGTGGTCCGACCGCCCGCCCGGCAAGGTAGCGTCGACCCTGCCATGAACCTCGCCTTCATTCCCAGCCCGTCGACCGGCGTGATCCATCTCGGACCGATCCCGCTGCGCGGCTATGCCTTCTGCATCATCATCGGTGTCTTCGTCGCCGTCTGGTACGGCAACAAGCGCTGGGTCGCCCGGGGCGGCCAAGCCGGCACCGTGGCCGACATCGCCGTCTGGGCGGTGCCCTTCGGCCTCGTCGGCGGCCGGCTCTACCACGTCATCACCGACTACCAGCTGTACTTCAGCGACGGTGAGGACTGGGTCGACGCCTTCAAGATCTGGCAGGGCGGGCTCGGCATCTGGGGCGCGATCGCGTTCGGCGCGGTGGGCGCCTGGATCGGCTGCCGCCGCCGGGGCATCCCGCTGCCGGCCTGGGCCGACGCGCTGGCCCCAGGCATCGCCTTCGCCCAGGCCGTGGGCCGCTGGGGCAACTGGTTCAACCAGGAGCTGTACGGCAAGCCCACCGACGTGCCGTGGGCGCTGAAGATCTCCGAGGGCACCAACCGGGTCGCGGGCACCTACCACCCGACCTTCCTGTACGAGTCGCTGTGGTGCCTCGGGGTCGGCTTCCTCGTCATCTGGGCGGACCGCCGCTTCAAGCTGGGCCACGGCCGGGCGTTCGCGCTGTACGTCGCGGCGTACTGCGTGGGACGCGGCTGGATCGAGTACATGCGGGTCGACGAGGCCCACCACGTGCTGGGGCTGCGCCTCAACGACTGGACCGCGATCACCGTCTTCGTGCTCGCCGTGACGTACATCGTGATCTCTTCGCGGGTGCGGCCGGGGCGGGAAGAGGTCGTCGAGCCCAGCTCCGCTGACGCGGAGGGTGAGCCGGGTGCGGAGAACACTGGTTCCGCCGGTTTCCCCGCCGACGCCGGTGACTCGGAAGCCGCCGCCCCCGAGGACTCCGCGCCGGAGTCGGCCGACGAGGCCGAGGCCGGGCGTGTTGAGCTGTCCAAGGACGAGACGGCCGCGAAGAACAACAGCTGACCATCGTTTCCGGGGCTCTGCCCCGGGCCCCTGTTCGTCCGCGGACCGTGCTGGGTTGCTCGCGCAGTTCCCCGCGCGCCCCTACAGGGCGCCCCGCAGGGGCGCATTTGAGGGGCGCGGGGCTGTTACATATGCGGCTCCGCCGCGCGGGCGCGACCAGCCCGCCACCGGCCCGCAGACGAAAGCTCACCCCCGGCGGGTCAAGGGAACGGGCGGGGTGGGGGACCGCGGCGGGCCAGCGCCAGTGTGCGGCGGGCCGCCTCCACCACCGCCGCGTCCACGAAGCGACCGTCCGGCAGCGCCAGCGCCCCCGTGTCCGTGGGGGACGCCGTGAGGATCTCCTCAGCCGCCGCCACCTCCGACGGCGGTGGCAGATAGGCGCGTTCGATCACCGGCAGCTGCGCCGGGTGGATCGCCGCGCGGCCCAGGAAGCCCAGCGAGCGGCCGTGGGCGCAGGACGCGGCCAGGCCCGTCAGGTCGCTGATGTGCAGGTACACCGACTGCGCGGGCGGTGCCAGGCCCGCCGCCCTGGCCGCCACCACCACCCGGCTGCGCGGCCAGTCCAGGCCCGACTCGTTGCGTACGCCCAGATCGGCGCAGAGGTCCGCCTCGCCCAGCCCGATGCTCTTCACCGCCGGGTGGGCGGACGCGATCGTGTACGCGTGCTCCACTCCCAGCGCGCTCTCCAGGAGCGGGTGCAGGGGGACGCCGGGCGCCAGCCCCGCGATGTGCTGGACCTGGCAGGCCTGGGTGATCTTGGGCAGGCGCAGCCCCGCCAGCCCCGGCAGCCCGGCCAGGGCCCGTACGTCCTCCTCCGTGGCGACCCTGACGTGCACCGGCGTGGTGGGCTGCTCCGTCAGCAGCTCGGCCGTCGCCGCCCGCGCGTACTCCTTGCGGTCCGGCGCCACCGCGTCCTCCAGATCCACGATCACCACGTCCGCGCCCGCCGACAACGCCTTCTCGACCACCTGTGGCCGGTCGCCGGGGACGTACAGCCAGGTCAGCGGGATCGTCGTCACAGGGCGCCCGTTCTGCGCAGTGCGGTGATCTCCTGGGCGGACAGGCCGAGTTCGGTCAGGACGTCCTCCGTGTCCGCGCCGTGCGGGCGGCCCGCCCAGCGGATCGCGCCCGGGGTCTCGGAGAGCCGGAACAGCACGTTCTGCATCCGCAGCGGGCCCAGCTCCGGGTCGTCGACCGTGGTGAGCGTGTCCAGCGCGCGGTACTGGGGGTCCGTCATCACCTCGCTGATGTCGTAGATCGGCGCGATCGCCGCCTCCGCCTTCTCGAACGCCGTCATCGCCTCCTCACGGGTGCGCCGGCCGATCCAGCCGCCCACCGCCTCGTCCAGCTCGTCCGCGTGCTCGGCCCGCCCCGAACCGCTCGCGAACCACGGCTCGCCGATCAGGTCCGGGCGCCCCACCAGGCGCATCACCCGCTCGGCCACTGACTGGGCCGAGGCCGAGACGGCGAGCCAACTGCCGTCCGCCGTACGGTAGGTGTTGCGCGGGGCGTTGTTGCGGGAGCGGTTGCCGGTGCGCGGCTGGACGTAACCCAGCTGGTCGTACCAGATGGGCTGCGGGCCGAGGACCGTCAGGATCGGCTCGATGATCGCCATGTCGATCACCTGCCCGCGCCCGGTGGCGGCGCGCGCGGTGAGCGCGGTCAGTACGGCGTACGCGGTGGCCAGCGCGGCGATCGAGTCCGCGAGGCCGAACGGGGGCAGCGTCGGCGGGCCGTCCGGCTCGCCGGTGACGGCGGCGAAGCCGCTCATCGCCTCGGCGAGCGTGCCGAAGCCGGGGCGGTGGGCGTACGGGCCGCACTGGCCGAACCCGGTGACCCGGGCCAGGACCAACTGGTCGTTGACGGCGGCCAGTTCGGGCCAGCCCAGACCCCAGCGCTCCAGGGTGCCCGGGCGGAAGTTCTCGATGATCACATCGGTGGAGGCGGCGAGCTTGAGCAGCGTCTCGCGGCCGCCCGGCGTGGACAGGTCGAGGGTGATCGTCCGTTTGTTGCGGCCGAGCAGCTTCCACCACAGCCCCACGCCGTCCTTGGCGGGGCCGTGGCCGCGCGAGGGGTCGGGGCGGCTGGGGTGCTCGACCTTGATGACCTCGGCGCCGAAGTCGCCCAGCATCGTCGCCGCGAGCGGCCCGGCGAAGAGGGTGGCGAGGTCCAGGACCCGCAGCCGCTGCAGGGGAGTCGTCGGCGGGGGAGTGGCCCGGGAGGTCGTCCCGGAAGTCGTCTCAGGAGCCGTTCGGGGAGGTGTCACCGTCCGGTTCCCTCGGCCCCTGCCGACGCCGCGTCGATCTCCGTGCGGTACGGCATGGCGGCCACCGCGCCGGGCCGCTGGACCGAGAGCGCGGCGGCGTCCGACGCCCAGGCGAGCGCCTCGGGCATCGCCCGGCCCTCGCCCAGCGCGACGGCGAGCGCGCCGACGAACGTGTCGCCCGCGCCCGTCGTGTCGACCGCCTTCACCTCGGGGGCCGGGACCGCGACCGGGTCCTGGCCGCGCGCCGCGTACAGGCTGCCCCGGGCGCCGAGCGTGACCACCACCTCGGGGACGAGTTCGAGCAGCGCGCGGGCGGCCGCCTTCGGGTCGTCGACGCCGGCCAGCGAGGCGGACTCGTGCTCGTTGGCCACCAACAGGTCGGTGGCGGCGAGGAGTTCGGGCGGCAGGGGCTGGACGGGGGAGGGGGTGAGGACCGTCCGCACCCCGTGCCGCCGGGCCGCCTGGGCGCCCTCGACGACCGTGTCCATCGGCAGCTCCAGCTGGAGCAGCAGCGCCTCGGCACCGGCGATCAGCGCCTCGTCGCCGGGGCCGAGGTGGGTGACGGAGGCGTTGGCGCCGGGGATGACGACGATCGCGTTGCCGCCGTCCGCGTCGACCACGATGTGGGCCGTGCCGGACGGTCCCTCGGTGGTGCGCACGAGGTCGGTGTCGACGCCGGAGCCGTCGAGCGCGGCCCGCAGCCGTACGCCGTACTCGTCCGTGCCGACCGCTCCGATCAGCGCGACGTCGCCGCCCGCGCGGGCTGCGGCGACGGCCTGGTTGGCGCCCTTGCCGCCCGGGATCGTACGGAAGTCGTGGCCGGTGACGGTCTCGCCGCGGCGCGGGGCGGCCGCCACGTAGGCGACCAGGTCCATGTTGGTGCTGCCGAGCACCGCGATGCGCGTCATGCGCTTGGTACCTCCTGGGGAACGAGTTGGGCGGTCAGTTCTGCGAGGGTGTCGAAGCCCGTGCCGTCGAAGTCGGCGACGGTGGTGGCGAGGCGGTTCTTGAGCGGCGCGGTCCAGCGGGCGGGCAGCGCGTCCGGGTGCCCGGCGAGGAGTCCCGCGAGCGATCCGGCGGTGGCTCCGTTGGAGTCGGTGTCCCAGCCGCCGGACACCGCGCGGCAGATGGAGCCGGAGAAGTCGCCGTCGGCGTGGGTGAGGGCGGCGGCGAGCAGGGCGGCGTTGGGCACGGAGTGCACCCAGTGGTAGGCGCCGAGGGCCGAGTGCAGGCGGTCGACGACCGCGTCGAAGTCGGCCTCCTCGCGGGCGAGACGGATGCCGAGGCGGACGGCCTCGGCGAGGCGGGAGCGCGGGGGGATCACGGCGAGGCCGCCGTCGAGGCAGCCGTGTACGTCGTACGCGCCGGTGGCGGCCAGGGAGATCGCCGCGGCCGTGAACATCGCGCTGTACACGCCGTTGGCGGTGTGGGTGAGGACGGCGTCGCGGTGTACCTGCTCGGCGGCGGCCGCGGGGTTGCCCGGGTTGGTCCAGCCGTGCACGTCGGCGCGGATGGCGGCGCCGATCCACTCGCGGAACGGGTTGCGGTGGGTGGCGGTGTGCGGCGGCTCGATCCCGTCCAGGAGGTTGCGGTACGCCACCCGCTCGGCGGTGAACGTGCGCCCCGCCGGGAGCTCGTCCAGCCACAGCCGGGCCACGTCTTCGGTGGTGAACGCGGAGCCGTGGCGACGGAGGAGGAGCAGGCCGAGGAGCGGGTAGTTGAGGTCGTCGTCCTCGGGCATGCCGTCGATGTTCTCGGCGAGGGAGGTGGGGGCGGAGCGGCGGTTCCAGGGGTACGTGGCGGCCAGGTCGGCGGGGAGGCCGCGGGCGGTGAACCAGGTGTGGAGGGGCCAGTTGCCGGTGGCTCGGGCGATGTGCCGGATGCCGTGGAGGGGGAGCTTCTCCACGGGCTTGCCGAGCAGGCAGCCGGCGGCCCGGCCGAGCCAGGCGGCGTGGAGGCGGTGGATTTCCCCCACCCCGCCCCTTCCCCGAACCCTCCGGGGGTGGGGGTGGGGAAGGTGGTTTTCCGGGGGCTCCGCCCCCGGGCCCCCAGGCGGGGGCTGCGCCCCCTGCACCCCGCTCGCGGGGCTCCGCCCCGGGGTGGGTGGGTGGTTGAGGGCTCCGGGCCCGAGCCCTCGGGCGGGGCTGGGCTCCTGCACCCCCTCGGGGCTCCGCCCCGGACCCCGGGCGGGGCTGGGCTCCTGCACCCCCTCGGGGCTCCGCCCCGGACCCCGGGCGGGGCTGGGCCCGGTTGTCGTCGCTGATTTGATCGCTTCGTAGTCCGTCGGTTCGTGCTCCCTCAACCGGCAGGGGAGAGTGCCCAGTTCGTCCAGCAAAGCCAGTGCCAGCTCGCGTAGTTCGGGGGGTGCGGGGGCGGGGGAAGCGCCCGCCGTTCGGGGGGCCTCCCGGCCGCCCGCACCCCGCCAGCGTGCTGCGATGCGTTCCGCGTCTCGGCCGTCCTCCTTCGCCTGGCGGAGCTCGTGGGCGATGAGGTCTTCCGGCTGGAGCCAGGTCAGGCGCAGGGGGTCATCGGGTCAGCGCCTCGAAGGCGGCGCGGTGGGCGTCCTGGCGGGTGCGGTCCTTCTCGTACACCTCGCGCGTCACGTCGGCGAGGGCGCGCGCGGGGGCATGCAGGTCCAGGCGGCTGGCCTCGGCGATCTGTTTGGGCCAGGCCGTCGGGATGGGGGCCTCGCCCCGGAGCGCGCCTGTCAGCGCGCCCGCCATCGTCGCGATCGAGTCGCAGTCGCGGCCGTAGTTCACCGCTCCGAGGACCGCCGTGCGGAAGTCGCCGTCGGCCACCAGCAGCATGCCCAGGGCGATCGGGAGTTCCTCGATGGCGTGCAGACGGGACGGGCGGCGGGCTCCCAGGGAGGGGGCGCGGTAGTCCGGGCCGACCGTGTCGAAGGGGGCGACCGCCGCCCGGAGCGGGGCGAGGGCCGACTCGAAGTCCGTGTGCCCGGACGCCGTTTCGGCCACCGCCTCGATCGCCGCGTGGGTTCCGTCCTTCGCCAGGGACAGGCAGGTCTCCACCACCCCGGCCGCCGTCGCGTCCGGTGTGCACGCCGCCGCCACCGCCGCCGCGAAGACGCCCGCCGCCTCCCGTCCGTACGAGGACTGGTGCGGGGCCGCGACCTCCAGGGCCTCCGCGTACGCCGCCGCCGGGTTGGCCGCGTTGACCAGGCCGACCGGGGCCATGTACATCGCCGCGCCGCAGTTGACGATGTTGCCGGTGCCCGCCTCGCGGGGGTCGACATGGCCGTAGTGCAGCCGCGCCACCAGCCACTTCTCGGCGAGGAAGATCCGGTGCAGGGGGACGGTCTCCGCCTCCAGCTCCGGGATCCAGACCGGGCGGGAGATCAGGTCGGGGATCAGGTGGTCCGCGATCGCGTACGCGTCCAGGTGGTCGCGGACCTTCTCGTACACCCGGATCAGCGCGTGCGTCATCAAGGTGTCGTCGGTGACGTGTCCGTCGCCCTTGTGGTACGGGGCGATGGGGCGCGCGGTGCGCCAGTCGGCGCCGTGCCAGGGGCCGACGATGCCGTGGACGCGGCCGCCGTGCCGCTCCACGATCTGCTCCGGGGTGTAGCCCTCGACCGGGCCGCCGAGGGCGTCCCCGACGGCCGCGCCGACCAGGGCGCCGGTGATGCGGTCCTCAAGAGTGAGCGTCGTGTACGACGTCGTGAGCGTCATGCCGGAATTGTCCACCCTGGGCGGTCAGTTCGGGGTGGTTCGCGGTATTTTCGCGAAAAGCTCAGCCGCCCGGGGGGTGGCGCAGCGTGTCGGCGAGGAGCCCGGCGAGCTCCACGAGGTCGGTGCCGGCCAGCCGTGGCAGGGCGCAGCCGGACAGGGTGCGGCAGGCGTCGAGCCAGGGGGCGGGGATCGCGGCGCCGCCGCCGAGCGCGCCGGTGAGAGCCCCGGCGAGGGCGGGCGCCGAGTCCGCGACCCGGGACAGACACGCCGCGGCCGGGACCGCCGTGGCCACGGTGCCGCGTGAGGCGAGGGTCAGCGCGAGGGCGACGGGGACGGTCTCGGCGGCGGCGATGCCGTAGCTGTAGACGTGGTCCACGATCTGGTGCTCCAGGAGCGGGACCAGGGCGAACGCGCCCGCCGTGTCGTCGGCGAAGTCGTGCGCGAGCTTGACGGCGAGCTGGGCGTTGCGGCCGATCTCGGTGTCGGGCGGGAGCTCGTCGAGGGCGGCCTGGACGGCGGCCTGGACGGTGGCGCCGCCGAGCGCGGCCGCGACCGCCGCCGCGATGGCGCGGGCGCCGTGCACCCCGTCGCCGTCCTGGGTGTAGCGCGCGTCGAACTCGGCCAGTTCGGCGGCTTCGCGGGGCGCGCCGGGGTGGACGACGGCGAGGACGGCGGCGCGTACGCAGGCGGCGTCGTCGAAGTAGTGCGGGTTGTCGTGGCCGGTGGCGGGCGGGCGTAGACCGGTGGCGAGGTTGCCGAGGCCCGCGCGTACGGAGATGCGGGCGCGCAGGGGGAGTACGGCGGACTCGACCTCGGGGGCGCGCTCGGCCGCCGCGGCGACCTCGGCGGCGAGGAGGTTCCAGGCGCGGTCGACGGCGGCGCGGACGCGTCTGGCGGGGGTGAGGTGGGCGAGCAGGGGTTCGCCGGCCGTGAGCAGGGTCTCGGCGGCGAACGCGGCCCACTCGGCGTCGTCCGACGGGCCCAGGCGCAGGGGTTCGGGGGGTTGGTTGAGGGCGATGGGGACGGGGAGGGTGGTGGTGGCGTTCTGCTCGGCGAAGGTGTCGAGTTCGCGGGTGAGGCGCCGGGTCCATTCGGGCATGCGGGCCGCGCGGTGCCGCGCGGCGGGCCATCCCGCGGCGTCGCCCGCGGCCAGGCCCAGGAGGAGGCCCAGGATGCGGTCGTCTTGGTGTGGGGGTGGTGGGGTGGGCGCTTCGCGCCGGGATTCCCCCACCCCGCCCCTTCCCGAGACCCTCCGGGGGTGGGTGGGGGAAGGGGCGGGTGGGCTTTCCCGGGGGCTTCGCCCCCGGACCCCGAGCGGGGCCTGCGGCCCCTGCACCCCGCTCGGAAGCGGCGCCGCCGGGCCTCCTTGCGGGGCCTGCGGCTCCTGCACCCCGCTCGGGGGCGTAGCCGCCGGATCCCCCAGCAGGGCCTGCGGCCCCCGCACCCCGCTCGGGCCCTGCACCCCCGGGCCCCCGCTCCGAAGCTGCGGCCCGGGCCCCGGCCCCCGCCCTGAAACCTCGTCACCCATCACGCGATCTCCCCTTCCTCTTCTTCCGGGTCCGGTGTCAGCAGGTCCGCGATGTCCAGGACGTGGTAGCCGCGCATCTCGGGGAGGCAGCTGCCGCGGACCGGGCCGATCGTGGCGGACCAGGGGGGCGGGATCGCTGTGGCGCCGCCGTACGCGCCGGCCAGGGCGCCCGCCACCGCCGCCGTCGTGTCCGCGTCGCGACCCATGTTCACGGCCGTCAGGACCGACCCCGTGAAGTCGCCCCGGGCCGTGGCGAAGGCACCGAAGGCCAGGGCGACCGCCTCGGGGGCCAGGTCCGTCCAGGGGTAGCCGCCGATCACCACCGCCGAGCGGACAGCCCTTTCGCCCTGGTCGGCCACCGCCACCGCGCGGCGCAGCGAGCGCGCCGTCCAGGAATCCATCGGGATCACCGACAGAGCCGCCGCGATCACCGAGGTCAGGCCCGCGCCCGTCATGGCCGCCGCCACGCCCGCCGCCACCGCCTGGCCGCCGTAGATGCCCTCGCCCTCGTGGCTGACGCACCCGTCGATCGCCACCAGGCGCGCCGCCTCCTCCGGCGCGCCCGCGGCGAAGACGCCGAAGGGGGCCGCGCGCATCGCCAGGCCGTCGCTCCAGGCGTGGCGGTGCTGGGCCGAGATGGGGGCGGCCAGGCCCCGGCGGAGGTTCTCCAGGGTGCCGCGCTCGCTGAAGCCCGCGCCCCGGAACGGGCCCTCGTCGCGGTCCGCGATCCAGTGGTGCCAGGCGTGTTCGACGTGGTTGACGGTGAGCGCCGAGCCGTGCCGGGCGAGCAGCAGGCCCGAGAAGATGGCGTACTCCGTGTCGTCCGTACCCGCCGGGTCGTCGGAGACGAACCCCTCGATCCGGCCCCAGCGGCGCCGGATCTCCGAGGGTTTGAGGTTCTCGGCGGGGGCTCCGAGCGCGTCCCCCACCGCCAGACCCAGCAGCGCGCCCCTGGCTCGCTCGCGGATGGCCTCGGCTGTTCCCGGGCCGCTGGCGATCAACTCCATGGGAGGCCTTTCGCGTCGCCTGATCCTTCGCCTGATCTCTGCCACGCCGAACGAGCCGGGAGTCCATGTGTCACCCTCTTCGCCCCATCTGTGCAAGAGCGGACACGGATGAGCAGAACTGCCTTCTGACCTGGGTAAGTACGGCCTGCCTTGCTAGCGCGGGGCTTACATCGAGCGTAATTTCGACGAAGACGAGGGGGAGTGGGCGCGAGAGCCCGCTGCTGAACGCAAGGGGAGAGCTGTGTCCGTCATCAACACCGAAGCCACGCTGCACGAGGCGCACCGGGACAACCACACACACCGGGACGTCAACGGCGGCTGGCTGCGCCCCGCCGTCTTCGGCGCCATGGACGGGCTCGTCTCCAACCTGGCCCTGATGACCGGTGTCGCGGGCGGCGCGGTGGCGCAGCAGACCATCGTCGTCACCGGCCTCGCGGGCCTGGCCGCCGGAGCCTTCTCCATGGCCGCCGGCGAGTACACCTCGGTCGCCTCGCAGCGCGAGCTCGTCGAGGCCGAACTCGACGTCGAGCGCCAGCAGTTGCGCAAGCACCCGGTGGACGAGATGGAGGAGCTGGCCGAGCTGTACGTGTCGCGCGGTGTCGAGCCCGCGCTCGCCCGCGAGGTCGCCATGCAGCTCTCCCGCGACCCCGAGCAGGCGCTGGAGATCCACGCCCGCGAGGAGCTCGGCATAGACCCCGACGACCTGCCGTCGCCGACGGTCGCCGCCGTCTCGTCCTTCGGCTCGTTCGCGCTGGGCGCGATCCTGCCCGTACTGCCGTATCTGCTCGGCGCGACCGCCCTGTGGCCCGCCGTGCTCCTCGCGCTGATCGGGCTCTTCGCCTGCGGCGCCGTGGTCGCCAGGGTCACCGCGCGCTCGTGGTGGTTCAGCGGGGTGCGCCAGCTGGCCCTGGGCGGCGCGGCCGCGGCCCTCACCTTCGGCCTCGGCTCGCTCTTCGGCGCGGCGGTCGGCTGACCCCGCGGCCCCCTTCCCCCCGAAAGGCCCGCCAGGACGTTCCCCCTCGTCCGGGCGGGCCTTCGCCGTGCCCGCCGTTGCCCGCCGTGCGCCGTGCCCGCCGTGCTCGCCGTGCGCCCGGACGAGTCCGGGGTCACCATGTGACCTACGTCCTGCGCGGGATCGCCCCGCCACCCGTACTATGCGGGAGTATGCAGGGCCTGACATAAGTAATCGTTACTCGGCGGTTTCGCATCTGCGACCACCGGGCATAGGCCGTACACACTCCGCTGACACAGGCAATGAAGCCTGCCCCGTAAAGCACGGCGATCGCCGCCCCGAGTGTCCGCATGCTGGAATGGGCTATCCGGTTCCCGAGATCCGACCCATCATGTAACCTGCACGAAATTTCGCAGAGGGCCAACGTCGTCCCTCGGCTATTCATATGCCACGACGACGACGGGAGAGCCGATGCGTTCCGACGCCTGGTCGCCCATGGACGGTCGACCTGCTCCGCAGGGGATGTACGACCCCCGTAACGAACACGACGCCTGCGGTGTCGGGTTCGTGGCCACCCTGACCGGTGTGGCCAGCCATGAGCTGGTCGAGCAGGCGCTGACCGTACTGCGCAATCTCGAGCACCGGGGCGCCACCGGATCCGAGCCGGACTCCGGCGACGGCGCGGGCATCCTGCTCCAGGTGCCGGACGCGTTCCTGCGCGAGGTCACCTCCTTCGAGCTGCCCGAGGCCGGTGCGTATGCCGTCGGCATCGCCTTCCTGCCCGTCGAGGACAGCGCCTCGGCCGTGGCGAAGATCGAGGCCATCGCCGCCGAGGAGGGCCTGGACGTCCTCGGCTGGCGCGAGGTGCCCGTCACGCCCGAGCTGCTCGGCAACGGCGCCCGCGCCACCATGCCCGCCTTCCGGCAGATCTTCGTCGCCGACGGCACCAGCAGAGGCATCGCGCTCGACCGCAAGGGCTTCGTCCTGCGCAAGCGCGCCGAGCGCGAGGCCGGGGTGTACTTCCCCTCGCTCTCCGCCCGGACGATCGTCTACAAGGGCATGCTCACCACCGGGCAGCTGGAGCCGTTCTTCCCGGACCTCTCCGACCGCCGGTTCGCCACCGCCGTCGCGCTGGTCCACTCGCGCTTCTCGACGAACACCTTCCCCTCCTGGCCGCTCGCCCACCCGTACCGCTTCGTCGCGCACAACGGCGAGATCAACACGGTCAAGGGCAACCGCAACTGGATGGTGGCCCGCGAGTCGCAGCTGGCGACCGAGCTGCTCGGGGACAGGGACCTCGCGCGGATCTTCCCGGTCTGTACGCCGGACGCCTCCGACTCCGCCTCCTTCGACGAGGTGCTGGAGCTCCTGCACCTCGGCGGCCGCTCGCTGCCGCACTCCGTGCTGATGATGGTTCCCGAGGCGTGGGAGAACCACGACTCGATGGACCCCGCCCGGCGCGCCTTCTACCAGTACCACTCCACGATGATGGAGCCCTGGGACGGCCCGGCCTGTGTCACCTTCACCGACGGCACCCAGGTCGGCGCGGTCCTGGACCGCAACGGCCTGCGCCCGGGCAGGTATTGGGTGACGGATGACGGACTTGTCGTTCTGTCATCTGAAGTCGGCGTTCTCGACATCGACCCCGCCAAGGTCGTCCGCAAGGGCCGCCTCCAGCCCGGCAAGATGTTCCTCGTCGACACCGCCGAGCACCGCATCATCGAGGACGACGAGATCAAGGCGGCGCTGGCCGCCGAGAAGCCGTACGCCGAGTGGCTGGAGACCGGCGAGATCGAGCTGGAGGACCTGCCCGAGCGCGAGCACATCGTGCACACGCACGCCTCGGTCACCCGCCGCCAGCAGACCTTCGGCTACACCGAGGAAGAGCTGCGCGTCATCCTCGCGCCGATGGCCCGCACCGGCGGCGAGCCGCTCGGCTCGATGGGCACGGACTCCCCGATCGCGGCCCTCTCCGAGCGCCCCCGGCTGCTCTTCGACTACTTCACCCAGCTGTTCGCGCAGGTCACCAACCCGCCGCTGGACGCCATCCGCGAGGAGCTCGTCACCTCGCTGCGCTCCTCGCTCGGCCCGCAGGGCAACCTCCTCGAACCGACCGCCGCGTCCTGCCGCAGCGTCACGCTGCCGTTCCCGGTGATCGACAACGACGAGCTGGCCAAGCTGATACACATCAACGCCGACGGCGACATGCCGGGCATGAAGGCCGTCACGCTCTCCGGCCTCTACCGGGTCTCCGGCGGCGGCGCGGCCCTGGCCGAGCGCATCGAGGCCATCCGCGCCGAGGCCGACGCCGCCATCGAGGACGGCGCCCGCCTGATCGTCCTCTCCGACCGGCACTCCGACGCCGAGCACGCGCCGATCCCGTCGCTGCTGCTCACCGCCGCCGTCCACCACCACCTCATCCGTACGAAGCAGCGCACCCAGGTGGGTCTGCTCGTCGAGGCCGGTGACGTGCGCGAGGTGCACCACGTCGCGCTGCTGATCGGCTACGGCGCCGCCGCCGTCAACCCGTACCTGGCGATGGAGTCCGTCGAGGACCTGGTCCGCGCGGGCACCTTCATCGAGGGCCTGGAGCCCGAGCAGGCCATCCGCAACCTGATCTACGCCCTCGGCAAGGGCGTCCTGAAGGTCATGTCCAAGATGGGCATCTCGACCGTCGCCTCCTACCGGGGCGCCCAGGTCTTCGAGGCCGTCGGCCTCGACGAGGAGTTCGTCGGCACGTACTTCATCGGCACCGCCACCAAGATCGGCGGCGCCGGGATCGACGTCATCGCCAAGGAGGTCGCCGCCCGGCACACCAAGGCGTACCCCGCCTCCGGCATCGCGGCCACCCACCGCGCCCTGGAGATCGGCGGCGAGTACCAGTGGCGCCGCGAGGGCGAGCCGCACCTGTTCGACCCGGAGACGGTCTTCCGCCTCCAGCACGCCACCCGCGGCCGCCGGTACGACATCTTCAAGAAGTACACCGAGCGCGTGAACGAACAGTCCGAGCGGCTGATGACGCTCCGCGGGCTCTTCGGCTTCTCCTCCGAGCGCCCCTCGATCCCCATCGACGAGGTCGAGCCGGTCTCCGAGATCGTCAAGCGCTTCTCCACCGGCGCCATGTCGTACGGCTCGATCTCGCGCGAGGCGCACGAGACGCTCGCCATCGCCATGAACCAGCTGGGCGGCAAGTCCAACACCGGCGAGGGCGGCGAGGACGCGGACCGCCTGTACGACCCGGCGCGCCGCTCCTCCATCAAGCAGGTCGCCTCCGGCCGCTTCGGTGTGACCAGCGAGTACCTGGTCAACGCGGACGACATCCAGATCAAGATGGCCCAGGGCGCCAAGCCCGGCGAGGGCGGCCAGCTGCCCGGCCACAAGGTCTACCCGTGGGTCGCCAAGACCCGGCACTCCACCCCGGGCGTCGGCCTCATCTCGCCGCCGCCGCACCACGACATCTACTCCATCGAGGACCTGGCCCAGCTGATCCACGACCTCAAGAACGCCAACCCGGCCGCGCGCATCCATGTGAAGCTCGTGTCCGAGGTCGGTGTCGGCACGGTCGCCGCCGGTGTCTCCAAGGCGCACGCGGACGTCGTCCTGATCTCCGGCCACGACGGCGGAACGGGCGCCTCCCCGCTGACCTCGCTGAAGCACGCGGGCGGACCCTGGGAGCTGGGCCTGGCCGAGACGCAGCAGACGCTGCTGCTCAACGGCCTGCGCGACCGGATCGTGGTGCAGACCGACGGCCAGCTCAAGACCGGCCGTGACGTGATCATCGCCGCGCTGCTGGGCGCCGAGGAGTTCGGTTTCGCGACCGCGCCGCTCGTCGTCTCCGGCTGCGTCATGATGCGCGTCTGCCACCTGGACACCTGCCCGGTCGGAATCGCCACCCAGAACCCGGTGCTGCGCGACCGGTTCTCCGGCAAGCCCGAATTCGTCGTCAACTTCTTCGAGTTCATCGCCGAAGAGGTCCGCGAGCTCCTCGCCGAGCTCGGCTTCCGTACGATCGAGGAGGCCGTCGGCCACGCCGAGCTGCTCGACACCAGCCGCGCGGTGCGCCACTGGAAGGCGCAGGGCCTCGACCTGGACGCGCTCTTCCACGTGCCCGAGCTGCCCGAGGGCGCGGTGCGCCACGCCCGTATCGAGCAGGACCACGGCCTGGAGAAGGCGCTCGACAACGAGCTCATCGAGCTCGCCGCCGACGCGCTCGGCGCCGCCAGCGCCGAGGACGCCCAGCCGGTCCGCGCCCAGGTCGCGATCCGCAACATCAACCGGACCGTCGGCACCATGCTCGGCCACGAGGTGACCAAGAAGTTCGGCGGTGCGGGCCTGCCCGACGACACCATCGACGTCACCTTCACCGGCTCGGCCGGCCAGTCCTTCGGCGCCTTCCTGCCGCGCGGTGTGACGCTGCGCCTGGAGGGTGACGCCAACGACTACGTCGGCAAGGGCCTCTCCGGCGGCCGCGTGATCGTCCGCCCGGACCGGGGCGCCGACCACCTCGCCGAGTACTCGACCATCGCGGGCAACACCATCGCGTACGGCGCGACCGGCGGCGAGCTGTTCCTGCGCGGCCGCACCGGCGAGCGGTTCTGCGTCCGCAACTCCGGCGCCCTGGTGGTCTCGGAGGGCGTGGGCGACCACGGCTGCGAGTACATGACCGGCGGCCACGCGGTGGTCCTCGGCGAGACCGGGCGCAACTTCGCGGCCGGCATGTCCGGCGGCATCGCGTACGTGATCGACCTCGACCCCAACCACGTCAACTCCGGCAACCTGGCGGCGGTCGAGACCCTCTCGGAAGCCGACAAGCAGTGGCTGCACGACGTCGTGCGCCGCCACCAGGAGGAGACCGGCTCCACGGTCGCCGAGAAGCTGCTCGCCGACTGGCCCGTCGCGGCGGAGCGCTTCAGCAAGATCATCCCGTCCACGTACAAGGCAGTGCTCGCCGCCAAGGAAGCCGCTGAGCTCGCCGGTCTCTCCGAGCAGGAGACCACCGAGAAGATGATGGAGGCGGCGACCAATGGCTGACCCCAAGGGCTTTCTCACCACCGGTCGCGAGGTCGCCCAGACCCGCCCCGTGGCCGAGCGCGTCAAGGACTGGAACGAGGTCTACGTTCCCGGCTCGCTGCTGCCGATCATCAGCAAGCAGGCCGGGCGCTGCATGGACTGCGGCATCCCGTTCTGCCACAACGGCTGTCCGCTGGGGAACCTGATCCCCGAGTGGAACGACTACGCCTACCGCGAGGACTGGTCGGCGGCCTCCGAGCGGCTGCACGCCACCAACAACTTCCCGGAGTTCACCGGGCGGCTGTGCCCGGCTCCCTGTGAGTCGGCGTGCGTCCTCGGCATCAACCAGCCCGCCGTCACCATCAAGAACGTCGAAGTCTCGATCATCGACAAGGCGTGGGACAGCGGCGACGTCACCCCGCAGCCGCCGGAGCGGCTCTCCGGCAAGACCGTCGCGGTCATCGGCTCGGGCCCGGCGGGCCTCGCCGCCGCCCAGCAGCTGACCCGGGCCGGTCACACCGTGGCGGTGTACGAGCGCGCCGACCGCATCGGCGGTCTGCTGCGCTACGGCATCCCCGAGTTCAAGATGGAAAAGGTGCACATCAACCGCCGCATCGAGCAGATGCGCGCGGAGGGCACCAAGTTCCGCACCGAGGTGGAGATCGGCCGCGACATCGACGCGGCCAAGCTGCGCCGGCGGTACGACGCGGTGGTCATCGCGGCCGGCGCCACGGTCTCCCGCGACCTGCCGGTCCCCGGCCGCGAGCTGAACGGCATCCACTTCGCCATGGAGTACCTGCCGCTGGCGAACAAGGTGCAGGAGGGCGACTTCGTGGCGCCCCCGCTCACCGCCGAGGGCAAGCACGTCGTGGTGATCGGCGGCGGCGACACGGGCGCGGACTGCGTGGGCACCGCCCACCGCCAGGGCGCGGCCTCGGTCACCCAGCTGGAGATCATGCCGCGCCCCTCGGAGGACCGCGCGGCCCACCAGCCCTGGCCGACCTTCCCGATGCTCTACAAGGTCACCTCGGCCCACGAGGAGGGCGGCGAGCGGGTCTACTCCGTCTCCACCACCCACTTCGAGGGCGACGAGGACGGCAACGTCCAGTTCCTGCACCTCGTCGAGGTCGAGTTCGTCGACGGCAAGCTGACCCAGAAGCCGGGCACCGAGCGGAAGATCCCCGCCCAGCTGGTCACCCTCGCGATGGGCTTCACCGGCACCGACCAGTCCAACGGCCTGGTGGCGCAGTTCGGCCTGGAGCTCGACGAGCGCGGCAACGTCGCCCGCGACGCGGACTTCGCGACCAATGTCGACGGAGTGTACGTGGCCGGTGACGCGGGCCGCGGTCAGTCCTTGATCGTCTGGGCGATCGCTGAGGGCCGTTCGGCAGCACGGGGTGTGGACCGGTACCTTACGGGGAGGAGCGCACTGCCCGCCCCGATCCGTCCGACGGACCGGGCGCTGACGGTCTGATCCGCTCCACCCCAAATACGTTCCGTACAACGGTGTACGGGCTGCGCCGGATCGGGGGACACCCCCGGACCCCCGCAGCGCGGCGCCTGCCCCACTGTCCCCGACCGGACGACCGGGCGGGCGCCGCGGCGCGTCAACCCCTGCTTCCCTCGGCCCGCAGCTCCCGGAACTCCACCCGCGCGTCCTCCGTGTACGCCCCCAGGGCGCCCTGGAGGTACGGGCGTTCGGTGTCCGTGAAGTCGGCGAGGCCCGCCGTGTCCACGGCCACCCGCAGACGCCCGCCCCGCTGCTGGACCTGGACCGTGTACCAGGTGCCGACCGGGAAGGCCCGCTCGCCCGTCGCCAGGAAGCGCTGGCCGCCGGGGTAGGCCGGATCGCGCTTGCCCAGCTCCCAGCCGTTCGGCTTGAGGGTGATGTAGTAGAAGTGCTCCGGGTCGGTGTACGCCCACACCAGCCAGGCCACCTCCCAGGTGTTCGGCGCCGGGGTGCGCAACTGCTCGACCGTGCGCATCCGGGCCTGGTAGCCCACGTCGCCGTAGGCGGCCCGGCTCACCACCAGGCCCGCGTGGGTGGTGCCCGGGTCGGTGGCCCGCCGCGGCGCCAGGTCCAGGGCGTCGTCGTCGCCCGTGTTGACGCCGTGGCCGTTGAACACCGACTGCCAGCGGCCGTGTGCTGTGCCGTCCGCCCAGGGGGAGCGCGGCGCCGGGCCCCCGTCAGCCGCGCACCTGCTCAGGCCGAAGGCCCCGGCCGCCAGCAGAGCGGCGGCCAGGACCAGGGCGGTGGCTCTGCGTCCGCGGCCACCGGGCCCGGGCGGCGGGACCGGGCGCCGCAGACGCGGGGCTGTCGTCATGCCGTCGAGTATGGACCCGGTCCGCCACCCTTGGGGGGCGCGGGGAGCAAGGGCGCGGGGGCGGACGGGACTTCCGCCGCGAAGTCCTCGATGAGCTGGGTGACGATCCGGGCGGTGGCGCCGCCGTCCCCGTACGGATTGCCCGCCGTCGCCATCCGCCGGTACGCGACGGGGTCGTCGAGGAGCGCGGTCGCGGCCGCCACGATGGCCTCCGGGTCCGTGCCGACGAGCCGGGCCGCCCCGGCCTCCACCGCCTCCGGCCGCTCGGTGGTGGTCCGCAGCACCAGGGCGGGCTTGCCGAGGCTGGGCGCCTCCTCCTGGATGCCGCCGGAGTCGGTCAGGACGAGCTCGCAGCCCGCGAGCGTGGCCGTGAAGTCCGGGTAGTCCAGCGGCTCGACCAGGGTGATGCCCGCCCGGCCCGTCAGCGGCAGCAGCGCCTCGCGCACGGCCGGGCTCTTGTGCAGCGGGATCACGATCTCCACGTCGCCCCGGTCGGCGAGCCGGCCCAGCGCCCGGCCCATCGCGCGCATCCGGGTGCCCTGGTTCTCCCGGCGGTGCAGGGTCACCAGGACCCGCCGCCGGGCGGTGCGGAACGCGCACTGCCCGAGCCCCTCGGCGAGCGCCCAGTGGAGGTTGTCGATGACGGTGTTGCCGGTGGTGAAGATCTGGCCGTCGGAGATGCCCTCGGCCCGCAGGTGCCGGGCGGCGCGCTCGGTCGGGGCGAAGTGCCAGCGCGCGATGCGCCCGATGAGGCAGCGGTTGAGCTCCTCGGGAAACGGGTTGTCCAGGACCCCGGTGCGCAGCCCCGCCTCGACGTGCGCCACGGGAATCCGCTCGTAGAACGCGGCCAGCGCGCCGGCCAGCGCGGTCGTGGTGTCGCCCTGGACCACGACGAGGTCGGGCCGCTCCTCGCGCAGCAACTGCCCGAGCCCCTCCACCAGACGGGACGTCAGATCGGAGAGCTGCTGGCGGTTGCGCATCACATCCAGGGCGTAGCGGACGTCGACCCGCAGCAGCCCCAGCATCTGGTGGAGCATCTCGCGGTGCTGGCCGGTGGTCACGACGACCGGCTCGAACTCCGTACCGTCGGCCAGCGCCCGGGCGAGCGGCGCCAGTTTGATCGCCTCGGGCCGGGTGCCGAGCACCAGCATGGCGCGCACGGGCGCGGCGGAAGGAAACGAAGACATGGCAGACATAGGTCCCCCCTATGACAAGGACGAGCACGATGAGAGAAGTGAGAGGCGCGCCGAGAGACGCGTATCGGGGCCGGGCCCCGTCGCGGAGGTGCCGCTCAGGTGCGGGCGGTCTTCAGCCAGGTGGTCTTGCCGGTCGCCATCCGCCACAGGCCCATCCAGCCGGCGGCGAACCAGATGTAGCCGTAGAACACGAAGACATGGGCGATCAGCACCGACCGCACGAGCCCGACGTCCCGCTCGCGCTTGGCGTACACGAAGCCGTACGCGTACGCGGCGGTGAAGGAGAGCACGTACGGGCCCACCAGCCACATCGGTGACACCAGCGCCCGGCCCGCCTCGACCGAGGCGAGGACCGTGCCGCCGAAGGCGACCAGGAAGGACAGCGGCAGCAGCGAGGTGAGCAGGATGAGCACCGGGCTGGAGAGGTGGTAGAGCAGGTCGAGCGCCGGCCGGGTCGCGACCTCCCGCAGGATGAGCGGGACGAGTCCGGCCGACTGGAGGTGGCCCTGGAACCAGCGGGATCGCTGCCGTACCAGGCGCCGCAGGGTGAGGACGGCCTGCTGGGAGACTGAGGCCGTGGTGCAGTGCTGGGTGACCCAGCCCTTCGCGATCAGCCGGACGCCGAGGTCGAGGTCCTCGGTGAGGCTGTCGCTCCAGGGGCCGCCCGGCCCCAGGGTGTGCAGCGCCGACAGCCGCATGAACTGGCCGTTGCCGCCCATGCCGACGCTTCCGATGAAGCGGCGCCCGCTCTGGAAGACGTCGCCGTAGACCACGAACTCCATGTCCTGGAGGCGGGCGAGCAGCCCGAGGCCCCGGTTGTACATCCGCACGCAGATCTGGGTGGCTCCGGTGCGGGGGTCGTCGAAGAACGGGTCGACGGACTGGACCACATGGGCGTCCAGCCGCCCGTCCGCGTCGACCACACAGAGGAGGACGTCGTCCGGGTCGTGCCCGTCGAGCACGCCTGACTCGGTCAGGAACCGCACGCCGTCGTTGAGGGCGGCGCCCTTGCCGCGCCGGGCGTCCGGGAGTTCGCGCCGGTGCAGCAGGACCCGTTCGGGGCCCGCCGCCAGGGCTATCGCGGACGTACGGTCGTCCGAGGCGTCGTCGATGACCAGGGCCAGGAAATTCCCGGCGGGCAGTGCGGTGATCCGCGCCAGGCTCTCGGCCAGTACCTGCTCTTCATTGAGGCAGGCGAGGAGAAATACATAGAGCCGCTCTTTACGCGGTCCCTTTCTGCGCGGTGCCCTGCGTCTGGAGAGTAGAAAGAGACCGGTGTTGTAGCAGCCGGCCATGAGGATGAGGGAAATGCTCGACCAGAGAAGCAGCTCGGTGATCATTTCCGCCCCACGTCACCGGGGTGCGCCCCGTCGGTCTCGGAATTCGAACCCGTGCGCCATTGGAATCGAATTCTGATCGATATGAGGATGCAGGCGGTCAGGCAGTAGAGTACGAAGCCCGCACCCGCGATGGCCTGGAGAGCCTTGGCCAAAGGTAGGCCGGGTACGGCCTCGGGTGCCGCCGCCATCCCCGCCAGTGGCAGCACGGTGCCCAAGGCAGGTTTTCCGTACATGGGTTCCCCCCCATTTTTACCCACGCGTCGCCGCGTGAGATGGCGAACGTAGCAGAGTCGGACGACCCCGGGAGAGGTGAAGTTAAAACTTCATGGACCGAATCCGGGAAGGCGGCGACGGTGCCCGGGGAGTGCGCATGGCGTCCTATTGACAGCCTTTGCGGCCGGGCAGAAGAATCGTGGCCCTCATTCGACCAAGAGCCCCGTTCCGGAATTCTCCGGAACGGGGGATCCGGTCTGTTTTCATTGGCCGGTAAAGAGGGGGGAAAGACTCGTGAAATCCCTGAGAAAGGCGCCACCGCGCCGCAGCCGGGGGCGGCGGCGGATCTCCGCCGTGTTCCTGCTGCTCGCGGCGCTCCTCGGCACCGTCTTCGCGGCCTCCGCCGCCCCGGCGGGCCAGCCGCCGCCACCTCCGGCCGGACCGGCGGCGACACTCAACCAGGCAGGCCTCGCCGACTGGGCCAAGGCCCAGCTCGCGGCGGACACCGGACGCCGCGCGGCGCCGCGCTCACCGGTCGGCACGCTCCTGTCGGGCGTGACGGACACCGTGCGCCGGCTCCTCCAGGGCGCGCCCGCCTCGACCTCGACGCTGGTGCTCTACGACACGGCGGGGCCCTACGGATACCTGGGCGAGCTGTACGCCATGGCCGCGGCGAACCTCGGCGGCCACTTCGGCACCGTGACCGCCAAGCCGGTCTCGCAGTACACACCGGGGATGCTCGGCCAGTACACGGCCGCCGTCTACCTCGGCTCCACCTACTACGGCGGCGACCTGCCGGACGCGGTACCGCCCGCCCTCTATCAGGACGTCCTGGCCGGTACGACCCCGGTGACCTGGGCCGGCGACAACATCTGGAACATGGGCAGCGCGGTGGGGGTCGCGCAGTTCACCCAGAAGTACGGCTGGGACCCCACCACGTCGTACTTCGAGTCCGGCGGCTCGGTCGGGAACGTCACACGGGTGACGTACGGGGGACAGGCCCTCACCCGGAAGATCCCGGCCGGGCAGGACGGCGGCGTGCTGCGCCCCAACATCCTGACCGGACCCGGATATCCGCGGGTCACCAGGGTCGCGGAGGCACTCGACTCGGCGAGCGGGCAGACCTTCCCGTGGGCCGTGCGGTCGGCCAACCTCACCTATGTGGGGGAGATCCCGTTCAGCTACGTCTCCGAGAGCGACCGCGTGATCGCCTTCGAGGACATGCTCTTCGACGCCCTCGCCCCGGGCACCGCCGCCCGCCACCGGGCCGTGGTCCGCCTGGAGGACATCAGCCCCGACTCCGACCCGGCGCAGCTGCGGGCGATGGCGGACTACCTCTACGCGCAGCACATCCCGTACGGGATCAACGTCATCCCCGTCTACACGGACCCCAGGGGCGTCTACAACGGCGGGACGCCGCAGACCGTGACGCTGGTGCAGCGGCCGCAGCTCGTCTCGGCGCTGCGGTACATGCTGGCGCGCGGCGCGGTGCTGATGGAGCACGGCTACACCCACCAGTACGACACCGCCGACAACCCGTACACCGGAGTGACGGGCGACGACTTCGAGTTCTACCGGGCGCATGTGGACGCGGCGGACAACGTCGTCTACGACGGGCCGGTGGCCGAGGACTCCGCCGCGTGGGCCCAGTCCCGGGCCGACGCCGGCCTCGCGGCGTTCAGCGCGGCCGGGCTCCCCAGGCCGCAGCTGTGGACGACTCCGCACTACGCCGCCTCCGCCACGGACTATCACGTCTTCGCGCAGAACTACTCGGCCCGGCTGGAACGTTCGCTGTACTTCGCCGGGACGCTCAGCGGTGGTACGGCGGACCCGAACCGGTTCATCGGCCAGTTCTTCCCGTACGTCGTCAACGACGTGTACGGGACGAAGGTGCTGCCCGAGAACATCGGGAACTATGAGCCCGTGCAGATCAACAACCATCCGCCGCGGCTCCCGGCGGACCTCGTGGCCTCGGCCAAGGCCAACCTGGCGGTCCGGGACGGCTTCGCGAGCTTCTTCTACCACCCCTACTATCCGCTCCAGCCGCTGAAGGACACGATCGACGGCATCAAGGCCCTCGGCTACACGTTCGTCAGCCCCGCGGCGCTGTGAGCACGTACGGGAAGAAGGCGGTCGCGGCTCTGGCCGCGGCCGCCGCGCTCGTGCTCGGGGGCTGCTCGGGGGAGCCGGACGACGACTCGGCCCCCGGCCCGGGGTCCGGTTCCGCGGCCGACGGGCCGGTGCGCGGGATGACGCTGCCGTCCTGGGCGGCGGACGACTACGACAGCCCGCGCGCGGAGGCGTATCTGCGGGACATCGCGCACACCGGGGCGCGCTGGGTCGTCTTCACGCCCACCTGGTACCAGCGCACCACCAAGGACGCGGAGCAGCACCCCACCGAGGAGACCGCGAGCGACGCGAGCCTGCGGCGGATCACCGCCCTGGCGCACCGGACCGGGCTCAAGGTCATGCTGAAGCCGCACGTGGACCTGGTGGACGGCGCCGACCGGGCCGGGATCCGCCCCGCCGACCGGGCGGCCTGGTTCGTCTCGTACGAAAAGTTCATCACCCACTACGCGGCGATCGCGCACGAGACGGGGACCGAGCGGTTCGTGGTCGGCACGGAACTCGCGGGCGTGTCGGGCGACTTGGCGTCCTGGCGCCGGGTGATCGCGGCGGTCCGCGCCCGCTACCGGGAGCCGCTGACGTACGCGGCGAACTACGACGAGTACGCGAAGGTCCCCTTCTGGCCGGAGCTCGACGTCATCGGCATCGACGCGTACTGGCCGCTGGGGTCGGCCCCCACGGCGGACGCGGCGAAGCTGGGCAGTGCCTGGCGGCCGGTCGCGGCCGAGCTGGCGGCCTTCTCCGGACGGCAGCACCGCAAGATCCTCTTCACCGAGGCCGGGTACACGAGCCAGCGCGGCTCGACCACGGCGCCGTACTCCTGGACGGTCAGCAAGCGCCAGGACACCGCCGAACAGGCCGCCGGGTACCGGGCGTTGCTGGACACGTTCACGGGGCGGGACTGGTGGGCCGGGGTGTGCTGGTGGATGTGGGACGACTGGCCGGACAGCGGGGAGACACCAGCGAAGCTCGCGTACACGCCGCACGGCAAGCCGGCGGAGGAGGTGCTGAGGTCGCACTGGGCGAACCCGGGTGACTGACCTCCTCCCTCCCCTGGGAGGTGATGGAGTAATCCAGACAGAAGGTGTCGGGTATTTGCGGTTTGCTGGGCGCATGGCACCGCAGACACCGTCATTCCGCTGGGAAGAGTTCGAGGCCGCCGAGCCGCAGTTCGCCGAGAACGTGCGCGAGCGCTTCCTCCGGTACAAGCACCACGTCCTCGCGACCCTGCGCGCGGACGGCAGCCCCCGCGTCACCGGCCTGGAGGTCGAGATCCGGGTCGGCGAGCTGTGGCTCGGCATGATGCCGAACTCGCGCAAGGCGTACGACCTGCGCCGCGACCCGCGCTTCGCCGTCCAGGCCAACCCCGGGCCCGACACGGAGATGGCCGACGGCGACGTCCGGATCAGCGGACGCGCGGTCGAGGTCGTCGACCCCGGGGAGCGCGCCCGGTACGCGGACGAGGTGCATCCGCCCGAGCCGTTCCTCCTGTTCCGGGCGGAGCTGACCGAGGTGGTCCACACGGGCCTCGACAAGGAGACGGAGGAGATCGTCCTACGAGCCTGGCGCCCCGGCGCCGCCCTGCGCACCCTCCGGCGGGGCGGCGGCACCGAACCGCCGAGGGAGGAGGCGTAGGTCGAGGGAGGAGGCCTAGTGTCCCGATTTCGAGATTCTGCGTCACCGATCGTGTTATCGGCGGTCCGCTAGCCAGCGGCTTGGTGCTGGACGCACCTCACGTGGTGTCG
>NZ_JBFAAD010000055.1:0-34196 GCF_040639555.1 Streptomyces sp. NPDC023838 | reverse complement strand
GCCGGGTTCTGGACCGGCACCAGCGGCAGCCCGTGGCTGGCGGACTACCGGGGGCCGGACCACCTCGGCAAGCTCATCGGCGTACTGAGCGGCGCCGCCACTCGATGTCCGACTACCACTCAATAGTGGTACGGCTGCTGCTCGTTGAGGTAACCGGATCCGGTGCCGCCGCCCGTCCCGTTGCCGTACTCGCCGCCGTGCGGGTACGGCGCGTGCTGCTCCTCGCCGTACGGCTGGGACTCGGTGTCGCGCTGCTGCGGCACCCAGACGCCGCCGGGCGGGGTGTCCATGCCGTACTGCTGGGCGTAGGGGTCGGCGTAGGCCTGCTGGGGGGCGGCATAGCTGTCGTAGGTGCCGTAGCCCTGGGTGGTGCCGCTGCCGATGTACGGGTCGGAGTAGGCGGCGTACTGCTGCTGCCCGGTGTCCGTGCCGTAGCCGTACTGGCCCGCGTACGGGTCGGAGTACTGCTGCTGTCCGGCGTCGTACGCGCCGTACTGCTGCTGGGCTCCGGCGTGGGCGGCCTCGCTGTAGACGCCGTACTGGCCGGTGTCGTCGGGCAGCGGCTGCGGCTCGTACACGGACTCGCGCCCGGGGCCCGCGGCGTCGGCTTCGTCCGTCGCGGCGCCCTGCGGGGCCTCGGCGTCGGCCTCGTACTGGAAGTCGGAGACCTGGAGCACCGGGTCCTGGAGCGGGGCCGCCGCGCCCGAGCGGCGACGGCGGCTGGCGCCCGGCCTGCCGCCGACCGCCCAGCCCGTCGAGAAGCCCCGGCGGAAGGAGAGCGTGACGTAGGTCTGGCCGACCGCGAAGGCGAGCGCGCCCAGGATGATCACGAACACCGACGGCAGGAGGACGCCGAGGACCACGCCCATGAAGCCGGTGAAGGCCAGCAGCCGCCAGCGCAGCCGGGCCTTGTACTGCAGGAGCACCTCGCCGAGCAGCCAGAGCGCGACGATGCCGAACGCGATGTAGAGGACCGCCCAGCCCATGTACGCCCCTCTCCCAAGGCCGCCGCCCCCTTGGCGGGACGGCCGGCCAGTACGCCATATGCGACTGATCAGGGCTGCTGGTGCAGCCCCAGATTCTCGTAGATCTCGAGTGTCGCCGTGGAGTTGTTGAGGGTAATGAAGTGCAACCCGGGTACGCCATCGGCGAGCAGCCGCGCGCAGAACTCCGTGGCGAACTCGATGCCAATGGAGCGTACAGCGGCCGGATCGTCCTTGACGGCGAGGATCCGCTCTTTCAGCTCGGGCGGGAACTCGGCGTTGCTGAGCTGGGGCAGCCTCTCCAGCTGCTTCACGCTGGTCACCGGCATGACCTCGGGGATGATCGGGGTCTCGCAGCCCGCCTCGGCCACCTTGTCGCGCAGCCGCAGATAGCTCTCCGGTCTGAAGAACATCTGGGTGATCGCGTAATCCGCGCCGGCCCGGCACTTGTCGACGAAGTGCCGTACGTCGCTGTCCCATTCGCTGGAGCGCGGGTGCATCTCCGGGAAGGCGGCGACGCCGACACAGAAGTCGCCGGACTCCTTGATGAGCCGGACCAGGTCGGCCGCGTAGGTGACGCCCTCGGGGTGCTTGACCCAGTCGCCCATCGGGTCGCCGGGCGGGTCGCCGCGCACGGCGAGGATGTTGCGGATGTCGGCGTCCGCGTACTGCCCGACCATGTTGCGCAGCTCCGCCACCGAGTGGCCGACCGCCGTGAGGTGCGCGACCGGGGTCAGGGTGGAGTCGGCGGCGATCTGCTCGGTGGCCTTGACCGTGCCGGAGCGGGTGGAGCCGCCCGCGCCGTAGGTCACGGAGACGAAGCTCGGAGCCACCGCCTCCACGCGGCGCAGCGCGTTCCAGAGGTTGCGCTCGCCCTTCTCGGTCTTGGGCGCCCAGAACTCGAACGAATACGTCGTCTCACCGGTCGCGAGCATCTCGCGCACGGTGCGCGCGCGATGTGTCCTGGTGGAAGCAGTGCCAAGGGCCATACTCGCAGGTTAGCCAGGCCTTGGCGGTCCCCCAACAAGCGCGGGGTAAATTGTCCATATTGACCGACTCTTGTCCACCCCTCGGACAGAAGGCCTCTAGCAAGCCACCAGGCGTTCACGAACACGCTTCGCCAGGTTCGCCGTCACCTCCGCGGGGTCGTCCGCCTCGGTGATGGCGCGGACCACCACGATCCGCTCGGCGCCCGCGTCCAGGACCTCGTCGAGGTTGGCCGCGTCGATGCCGCCGATGGCGAACCAGGGGCGCCCGGGGCCGAGCGAGGCCGTGTAGCGCACCAGGTCGAGGCCCGGGGCGTGGCGGCCCGGCTTGGTGGGGGTGGGCCAGCAGGGTCCCGTGCAGAAGTAGTCCACGCCCGGTTCGACGGCGGCCGCGAAGGCCTCCGCGTCGGCGTGCGTGGAGCGGCCGATCAGGACCTCGTCGCCCAGGATCGCCCGGGCGGCCGGGACCGGCAGGTCGCCCTGGCCCAGGTGCAGCACGTCGGCGCCCGCGGCGTGGGCCACGTCGGCCCGGTCGTTGACCGCGAGCAGCTTGCCGTGGCGCCGGCAGGCGTCGGCGAGGACGGCCAGGTGCTCCAGCTCCTCGGCGGCCTCCATGCCCTTGTCCCGCAGCTGGACGATGTCCACACCCGAGGACAGCACCGCGTCCAGGAACGCGGACAGATCGCCCTGGCGCCTGCGCGCGTCCGTGCAGAGGTAGAGCCGGGCGTCGGCGAGCCGCTCGCGGGCCGTGGGCATGAAGTCCCCCGTTGTGTCCGGTGCGGGCGCGGACCGGCGTCGCGGTCCGCGCCCCACCTGTAGGCGATCAGGTCAGACGGCGAGCGCCTGGGCGCGGCGCTTCACCTCCGTGCCGCGATTCTCGCTCAGCGCCTGCGCGGGGGTGCCGGGCAGGGTCGGGTCGGGGGTGAAGAGCCACTCCAGCATCTCCTCGTCGGAGTAGCCGTCGTCCCGCAGGAGCGTGAGGGTGCCGCTGAGGCCCTTCACGACCTTGTCGCCGTCGATGAAGGCGGCGGGCACCTGCAGCGTCCGGTTCTCACCGCGGCGTACGGCGATGAGCTGGCCCTCCTTGACCAGCTGCCGCACCCGCGTCACCTCGACATCGAGCATTTCCGCGATGTCGGGAAGGTGGAGCCAGGCGGGGACGAGTGCATCGGTTTTCGCGTCAATCTCGGTCACGGGACAAGCGTGCCATCCCGGACTGACACTCGGTAGCCGGAGCTCAGCCGACTGCCGCCTTGAGGGGGACGGACGGGTCGGCGGCGCGCACCGGATCCAGCCTCGCACCTGCTTCGATGAGCTTGCGGCCCTGCGCCAGATCGCGCGGTCGGCCGACGGCCAGGAGGGCGACGAGCACGCCGTCGCGCAGCCAGCAGACCGACCAGGCGGCGCCCGCCGGGTCGCCACGCCACAACAGCCGGTCGGCGCCGCCGTGGTGGCCCGCGTACTGCACGAACCTGCCGAACTGCTCGGACCAGAAGTACGGCACCGGGTCGTACGGCCGCACCGCCTCGCCCACGATGTCCGCCGCCACCGTGCGCGGCCCCTGCAGCGCGTTGTCCCAGTGGTGGATGAGCAGCCGCTCTCCGTACCTTCCCGAAGGGAAGGAGGCGCAGTCCCCGACGGCGTAGACGTCCGGCAGCGAGGTGCGCAGCCGGTCGTCCGCCGTGACCGCGCCCTCCGCGCCCCGCTCGATGCCGGTGCCCGCCAGCCAGTCCGTGGTGGGCCGGGCGCCGATGCCCACGACGACCGCGTCGGCCGGGAGGCGGCGGCCGTCGGCCAGGACGACGGCTCCCGGCTCGACGGCCGCCACGCGCGCGTGGGTGAGCAGTTCGGCGCCGCTCTCCGCGTACCAGCCGGCCATCGGCTCGGTGACCTCGGCGGGCAGCGCGCCCGCCAGCGGCCGGTCGGCGGCCTCCACGACGGTGACCGCGCAGCCCGCCTCGCGCGCGGCCGTGGCGAACTCGGCCCCGATCCAGCCCGCCCCGACGACCACGACGCGGCGCTGGGCGCTCAGGACCGCGCGCAGCCGCCCGGCGTCCTCCAGGGTGCGCAGCAGATGGACGTCGGGCATGTCCTCGATGCCGGGCAGGGTGATCGGCTCGGCGCCGGAGGCGATGACCAGCGCGTCGTACGGGACGGGCCCGGACGCGGTGTCGATCTCGTGCTCACGCGCGCGTAGGTCCGTGACGGTCTCGCCCAGGCGCAGGTCGACGCCCAGGCCTTCGAAGTCCACCTCGAAGGCCGAGCCCTCGGCCTTGCCGAGCAGCACCGCCTTGGAGAGCGGGGGGCGGTCGTACGGCTGGTGGGGCTCGGCGCCGATGAGGGTGATCCGGCCCGGGAAGCCCTGTTCGCGCAGGGCCACCGCGGTCTGGACCCCGGCCATGCCCGCGCCGACGACCACCACGTGCCGCTGTTCCGAATGCGTCTGGTTTTCGCTCACCCGATCACCTTAGACACCTGACAGTTCGTCAGGAATCTGGTCAGGCGTTAGCCTGACGCACGTACAAGCACTCGCGGGAGCCCGGACGCACCGGGCTGAGAGGGAGGCTGCAGCGGCCTCCGACCGTACGAACCTGATCCGGGTCATGCCGGCGAAGGGAGGGGCTGGACGCCCATGCATTCATCCCGAAACGGGGTAATTCCCCACGGGTCGGACGTACTGGTGGTGGGGGGCGGCATCATCGGCCTCGTCACAGCCTGGCGGGCGGCGCAGCGGGGCTTGCGCACCGCGCTCGCCGACCCCGAACCCGGCGGCGGCGCCGCCCAGGTCGCGGCGGGCATGCTCGCCGCCGTCACCGAACTCCACTACGGCGAGGAGACCCTCCTCGGCCTCAACCTGGCCTCCGCCCGGCGCTACCCGGACTTCGTGGCCGAGCTGGAGCAGGCGAGCGGCCTCGGCACCGGCTACCGCGCCTGCGGCACGCTGGCGGTCGCCCTGGACGCCGACGACCGCGCCCATCTGCGCGACCTGCACGCCCTCCAGCAGCGCTCGGGGCTCGACTCCCAGTGGCTCACCGGGCGCGAGTGCCGCCGCCTGGAGCCGATGCTGGCACCCGGGGTGCGCGGCGGTCTGCGGGTCGACGGCGACCACCAGATCGACCCGCGCCGCCTCACCAGAGCCCTGCTGACGGCGTGCGAGCGGGCCGGGGTGGTCTTCCACCGCGGCTGGGCCGAGCGGCTCTCGGTGGTGCGCGAGCGGGCCACCGGGGCCGTCCTGGCCGACGGCACCGAGCTCACCGCCGACCAGGTCGTCCTCGCGGGCGGCAGCCTCAGCGGCTGGCTCGCCGGGGTCCCGGACGAGCTGCGGCCGCCGGTGCGCCCGGTCAAGGGCCAGGTGCTGCGGCTGACCGTGCCGCCCGCGTACGCGCCGTTCCTGTCCCGCACCGTCCGCGCGGTGGTCCGCGGCAGCCACGTCTACCTGGTGCCGCGCGCGGACGGCGAACTCGTCGTCGGCGCCACCAGCGAGGAACTGGGCTGGGACACCACGGTCACCGCGGGCGGCGTCTACGAGCTGCTGCGCGACGCGCACGAACTGGTGCCCGGCATCACCGAACTGCCGCTGACCGAGACCCGCGCCGGGCTGCGCCCCGGCTCCCCCGACAACGCACCGCTGCTCGGCCCGACCGCCCTGCCCGGCCTGCACCTGGCCACCGGCCACTACCGCAACGGGGTGCTGCTCACCCCCGTCACCGGCGACGCGCTGGCGCACGCGCTGGCCACCGGCGAACTGCCCGACGAGGCGCGCCCCTTCACCCCCCGCCGCTTCACCTCCGCCCCGGCGGAGTCCGTACCGCAGGAGCTGACCGTATGACCGTCTCCCCTGACCGTATGACCGTCTCCTCGACGACCGTCTCCGTCCACGTCAACGGGGAGGCGCGCGACCTCGCCCCCGGCACCACCCTCGACGTCCTCGTCGCCACTCTGGCGCCCGCGCCCGCCGGGGTCGCCGCCGCCGTCAACGAGACGGTGGTCCCGCGCGGCCAGTGGGCCGCGACCACGCTCGGCGCGGGCGACCGCGTCGAGGTCCTGACCGCCGTCCAGGGGGGCTGAACCATGGCCGACGACCTGTTCACCCTCGGCGGTACGACCTTCACCTCGCGGCTGATCATGGGCACCGGCGGGGCGCCGAGCCTCGACGTCCTGGAGCGCTCGCTCGCCGCCTCCGGCACCGAGCTCACGACCGTCGCGATGCGCCGCCTCGACCCGACCGTGCAGGGCTCGGTCCTGTCCGTCCTGGAGAAGCTGAACATCAGCGTGCTGCCGAACACGGCGGGCTGCTTCACCGCCGGGGAGGCCGTGCTGACCGCCCGCCTCGCGCGCGAGGCGCTCGGCACGGACTGGGTCAAGCTGGAGGTGGTCGCCGACGAGCGGACCCTGCTGCCCGACCCCGTCGAGCTCCTGGACGCGGCGGAGGTGCTGGTCGACGACGGTTTCACGGTGCTGCCGTACACCAACGACGACCCGGTGCTCGCCCGGAAGCTGGAGGACGTGGGGTGCGCGGCGATCATGCCGCTCGGCTCCCCCATCGGCTCCGGGCTCGGCATCCGCAACCCGCACAACTTCGAGCTGATCGTGGATCGGGTCACCGTCCCGGTCATCCTCGACGCCGGCGCGGGCACCGCCTCCGACGCGGCGCTCGCGATGGAGCTGGGGTGCTCGGCGGTGATGCTCGCGTCGGCCGTCACGCGCGCGCAGGAGCCGGCCCTGATGGCGGAGGCGATGCGGTACGCGGTGGAGGCGGGCCGCCTGGCGTACCGGGCGGGCCGCATCCCCCGCCGCCACTTCGCCCAGGCGTCCTCCCCCGTGGAGGGCCGCGCCGCACTGGACCCGGAGCGCCCGGCCTTCTGAGCGCGCACTTGCGGGGCAGCGGGGCTGGTCGCGCCCACGCGGCGGAGCCGCACATGTCACAGCCCCGCGCCCCTACGGGGTCAGGGGCGCGGGGAACTGCGCGACAAGCCCCCACCGGCCCGCAGCCGAAAAGCGACCAAGACCGGGCCCACGCCACCGCGTCCGTCACAGCTCGGCTTCAGTCCCGCCCCGGGATCACCCGGGGCGGGAGGGCTGTCGGTGACCGCTCGTAGACTCTCCTGCGTGGATACGACCCTTCAGGACCCCCTCGTCGGGCAGGTGCTCGACGGCCGCTACCGCGTCGAGGCGCGCATCGCCGTCGGCGGTATGGCCACGGTCTACCGGGCCGTCGACACCCGCCTCGACCGGGTGCTCGCCCTCAAGGTGATGCACCCGGCGCTCGCCGCCGACGGCTCGTTCGTGGAGCGGTTCATCCGCGAAGCCAAGTCCGTCGCCCGGCTCGCCCACCCCAATGTGGTCGGCGTGTTCGACCAGGGCACCGACGGCGGGTACGTCTACCTGGCGATGGAGTACGTGGCGGGCTGCACCCTGCGCGACGTGCTGCGCGAGCGCGGCGCCCTCCAGCCCCGGGCCGCGCTCGACATCCTGGAGCCGGTCCTGGCCGCCCTCGGCGCGGCGCACCGCGCCGGTTTCGTCCACCGGGACATGAAGCCGGAGAACGTGCTGATAGGGGACGACGGCCGGGTCAAGGTCGCCGACTTCGGCCTGGTCCGGGCGGTGGACGCGGTCACCAGCACCACTGGCAGCGTCCTCGGCACCGTCTCGTACCTCGCCCCCGAGCAGATCGAGCAGGGCACCGCCGACACCCGCGCGGACGTCTACGCGTGCGGTGTGGTGCTCTACGAGATGCTGACCGGCGCCAAGCCGCACTCGGGGGAGAACGCCGCCCAGATCCTCTACGCCCACCTCCACGAGGGCGTGCCCGCGCCCTCCGCCGCCGTGCCCGGCCTCGCCGTCGAGCTGGACGAGCTGGTGGCCTCGGCCACCGCCCGTACCCCCGACGCCCGGCCGTACGACGCGGTGGGCCTGCTCGCGCAGACCCGCGAGGCCCGTGCCGCGCTCAGCGACGAACAGCTGGACGCGGTGCCCCCCCAGGCCACGCCCGCGGCCGGGACCTCCGGCTCCGAGGACCGTACGAGCGTCATACCGCGCGCGGTGGCGACGCCGCCCCGGGGCGCCGTGCCCACGGCGGCCGCCGCCCCGCTCCCGGCCGAGCAGGACCCGGTCAACCGCACCAGCCGGCTCACCCTGCCGCCGCCCGCGCCGGCCCCGGCACGCGCGCGTGCCGGACGGCCCCGCCTCGTCCTGAACGGGCGGCGCGGCCTGATCGCCGTCGTCGCGGCCGTCCTGCTGGTGCTGGGGGTCGGCGCCGGGGTCTGGTACATCAACTCCGGCCAGTTCACGCACGTCCCCGCCGTCATCGGGCAGAGCGAGAGCGCCGCCAAGAAGCGGCTCACGGACGCGGGCCTGTCGGTGAAGAAGGTCGAGCGACGCTACAGCGACACCGTCAAGCGCGGCACCGTGATCCAGACGGACCCGGAGACGGGCGCGCGCGTGCGCGGCAACGCCTCGGTGACCGTCGTGGTCTCCAGCGGCCCGGAGATGGTCAAGGTCCCGGACGTGGGCGGCAAGCCGCTGGACGACGCCAAGAAGGCGCTGGCCGATGCCGGGCTGACGCCGGGCGCGGTCACCGAGGAGTTCAACGAGGACACCGACCAGGGCTCGGTCATCAGCACCGACCCGGCCGCGGGCGCCCCGCGCCGCGCGGACACCGCGGTCGCCCTCGTCGTCAGCAAGGGCGCCCCGGTCGAGGTCCCCGGGGTCGTCGGGGACTCGGTGGAGGACGCCACCTCGGCCCTGAAGGACGAGGGCCTGGAGGTGCAGATCGCGTCTGAGCAGGTCAACTCGCCGCAGGAGGCGGGCAGCATCGCCGCCCAGTCCGCGGCCGAGGGCTCGCGCCTCGCCAAGGGCGACACGGTCACGCTCACCGTCTCCAAGGGCCCGCGGATGATCACCGTGCCCAAGGTGACCGGCGAGAAGGCCGACGACGCCCAGAAGGACCTGGAGAAGGCCGGTTTCAAGGTCAAGGTCGATCACGGTTTCCCGTTCCTCAGCGACGAGATCGCCAGCCAGTCCGTGAAGGCCGGCGACCAGGCGCCGGAAGGCTCCACCATCACCATCAAGACCAAGGGACTCTGATCCACCCCATGCGCAACCCCATCGGCGGCCACGTCCCCGTGGCCGGCGGCCTCGCCACGACCGGCCTCGCCTACGCGCGCGACATCGGCGCCGAGACCGTGCAGGTCTTCGTCGCCAACCCGCGCGGCTGGGCGACGCCCACCGGCAACCCGGCCCAGGACGAGAAGTTCCGCGCGGAGTGCGCCGCCGGGGGCGTCTCCGCGTACGTCCACGCCCCGTATCTGATCAACTTCGGCTCGCACACCGAGGCGACCGCCGAGCGGTCGGTCCAGTCGCTGCGGCACTCGCTGCGCCGGGGCCGCGAGATCGGCGCGCTCGGCGTGGTCGTGCACACCGGCTCCGCGACCGGCGGCAGGCCGCGCGCCGAGGCGCTGGCGCAGGTACGGGAGCGGCTGCTGCCGCTCCTGGACGAGCTGACGCGCGACGACGACCCGTTCCTGCTGCTGGAGTCGACGGCCGGGCAGGGGGCCTCGCTGTGCTCGCGGACCTGGGACTTCGGCCCGTACTTCGAGGCGCTGGACGCCCACCCCAGGCTCGGCGTCTGCCTGGACACCTGCCACATCCACGCGGCCGGGCACGACCTGGCCGGGCCCGGCGGGGCGAAGCAGACCCTGGACCTGCTGGTGGAGACCGTCGGCGAGGGGCGGCTGAAGCTCATCCACGCCAACGACTCCAAGGAGGGCGTGGGCTCGCACCTGGACCGGCACATGAACATCGGCGCCGGTCACATAGGCGCTGAACCGTTCCGCGAGCTGCTCGCGCACCCGGCGACCGACGGCGTACCGCTGATCATCGAGACGCCCGGCGGGAAGGAAGGACAGGCGGCGGACATCGCGCTGCTGAAGTCGCTGCGCAGCTGATCTTCCCTCTTGAGGAATACCCCTAGGGGGTATACCGTTCTTGTCATCGACAGGAACGGTCATCCGGCGTTGGGGGAGATCATGCAGCACGAGGCGCACACGCACACCGAGCACGGCCACCACGAGCACGGCGCGCACGAAGGGCACGGCCAGCACGAGAGCTACGGCCAGCACGCGGAGCACGGCGGCCACCACGAGCACGCCGACCACGCCGGTCACCACGAGCACCAGCAGCACCAGCAGCACGGTGACGCGCACGCGCACCACGCCCACCACGCCCCCGGCGGCGGCAAGGTCAGCTGGTCCATGGCCGCCCAGGCCACCCTGCACTGCCTCACCGGGTGCGCCATCGGCGAAGTGCTCGGGATGATCGTGGGCACCGCGTTCGGCTGGGGCAACATGCCGACGATGGTGCTGGCCATCGTCCTGGCCTTCTTCTTCGGCTACTCGCTCACCCTGCGCGGCATCACCCGGGCCGGCGTCGACTTCCGTACCGCCTTCAAGGTCGCGCTCGCCGCGGACACCCTCTCCATCGCCGTCATGGAACTGATCGACAACGGAGTGATCGCGCTCTGGCCGGCCGCCATGGACGCGACGCTCGCGCAGGCGCTGTTCTGGGGCTCGCTCGCGGTCTCGCTCGCGCTCGCCTTCGTGATCACCACGCCGGTCAACAAGTGGATGATCGGCCGCGGCAAGGGCCACGCGGTGGTCCACCAGTACCACCACTGACGCAGCCGCAGGGCGCCAGGACTCAGAGCTCGGGGCCGTCCCCGGGCTCTTCCTGGTACGAGTAGCGCTGCTCCCGCCAGGGGTCACCGACGTTGTGGTAGCCCCGCTCCTCCCAGAAGCCCCGCCGGTCCGCCGTCATGTACTCGATGCCGCGGACCCACTTCGGGCCCTTCCAGGCGTACAGATGCGGGACGACCAGCCGTACCGGGAAGCCGTGCTCGGCGGTGAGGAGCTCACCGCCCTTGTGGGTGGCGAAGACCGTGCGGTCCGAGAGGAAGTCGGAGAGGCGCAGGTTGGAGCTGAAGCCGTACTCGGCCCAGACCATCACGTGCGTGACGTCCGGCGCGGGCGGCGCGAGCTCGGCGACCGTACGCGCGAGGACTCCGCCCCATTCGGCCCCCAGCATCGAGAACTTCGTGACACAGTGAAGATCCGCGACGACGGTGGCGAAGGGCAGGGCGGTGAACTCCTCGTGGTTCCAGCAGTGCTTGTCGCCGTCGGCGGTCGCCCCGAAGACGCGGAACTCCCACCGCTCGGGCTTGAACCTGGGGACCGGGCCGTAGTGGGTGACCGGCCAGCCACGCTGGAGCCGCTGCCCGGGGGGAAGCTCCGACTGCGCTGCTTCCCGTTGCTCCGGGCGTTCCGGCTGACCCATGACTCCATGGTGACAGACGGCGAGGGGTGGTCATGACCAGGAGCGTCCCGATTCGGGCAACTCCTACTAAGCATGCACTTACTGGACGCTCCCAGCGCGCGGTGCGAGGATGCGCGCGAATCTGCCCCTCACCCGTGTGGAAGGAGCCTCTGCGATGCAGGGCGACCCCGAGGTCATCGAGTTCCTGAACGAGCAGCTGACCGCCGAGCTGACCGCGATCAACCAGTACTTCCTGCACGCGAAGATGCAGGAGAACTTCGGCTGGACGAAGCTCGCCAAGTACACGCGTCACGAGTCGTTCGACGAGATGAAGCACGCGGAGGTACTGACCGACCGGATCCTGTTCCTGGACGGGCTGCCCAACTACCAGCGGCTCTTCCACGTCCGGATCGGGCAGACGGTCACCGAGATGTTCGAGGCGGACCGGCAGGTGGAGGTCGAGGCGATCGACCGCCTCAAGCGCGGCATCGAGGTCATGCGAGCCAAGGGCGACATCACCTCGGCGAACATCTTCGAGTCGATCCTGGCCGACGAGGAGCACCACATCGACTACCTCGACACCCAGCTCGAACTGGTCGAGAAGCTCGGCGAGGCGCTGTACATCGCGCAGCTCATCGAGCAGCCGGAGGGCTAGGGCTCGCCCGGTGGATCTGGCCTATCCGGCGAATCTGGCCCTAGGCGGCCTCGGCGAGCTCCTGGTCGCTGGCGAGCACCGCGCTGACCTCGCCCTTCTCCAGCAGTTCCCGGCGAGGGCAGGCGCCACGGCCGAGGAGGCCCTGGATGGTGCGCACACACGATCCGCAGTCCGTGCCGGCCTTGGTGGCCGAGGCGATCTGGCGCGGGGTGCAGGCGCCGGCGGCCGCGTGCTGCTCGACCTGCTTGTCGGTGATGCCGAAGCAAGAGCAGACGTACACGCGGGTCACCTCCCTGGCAGGACGGTCGGGCGAGCCATCCCCTATTCGGTGAGGCTTACCTAACCGTACCCAAAGTCGGGGAGGACGAAAAGCCCCGGATACGCCGGTGGGGCGCGGATCACAGATCCACGCCCCACCGCTCGTACGAAGCTACCTACTGATCACCGCTCACTGGTCGCGGTACATCTCGGCGACCAGGAAGGCCAGGTCCAGGGACTGGCTGCGGTTGAGGCGGGGGTCGCAGGCCGTCTCGTAGCGCTGGTGCAGGTCGTCGACGAAGATCTCGTCGCCGCCGCCCACGCACTCGGTGACGTCGTCACCGGTGAGCTCGACGTGGATGCCGCCCGGGTGGGTGCCCAGGCCCTTGTGGACCTCGAAGAAGCCCTTGACCTCGTCGAGCACGTCGTCGAAGCGGCGCGTCTTGTGGCCGGAGGCCGCCTCGAAGGTGTTGCCGTGCATCGGGTCGGTGACCCAGGCGACGACCGCGCCGGAGGCGGTGACCTTCTCGACCAGCTCGGGCAGCTTGTCGCGGACCTTGTCGGCGCCCATGCGGACGATGAAGGTCAGCCGGCCCGGCTCGCGGTCCGGGTCGAGCCGGTCCACGTAGGTGAGCGCCTCGTCGACCGAGGTCGTGGGGCCGAGCTTGATCCCGATCGGGTTGCTGATCCGGGAGGCGAACTCGATGTGCGCGTGGTCGAGCTGGCGGGTGCGCTCGCCGACCCAGACCATGTGGCCGGAGGTGTCGTAGAGCTTGCCGGTGCGCGAGTCGACCCGGGTCAGCGCCGACTCGTAGTCGAGCAGCAGCGCCTCGTGCGAGGCGTAGAACTCGACGGCCTTGAACTCGGCCGGGTCGGTGCCGCACGCCTTCATGAAGTTCAGCGCGTTGTCGATCTCACGGGCCAGCTGCTCGTAGCGCTGGCCGGACGGGGACTGCTTGACGAAGTCCTGGTTCCAGGCGTGCACCTGGCGCAGATCGGCGTAGCCGCCGGTGGTGAAGGCGCGGACCAGGTTGAGCGTGGAGGCGGACGCGTGGTACATCCGCTTCAGACGCTCGGGGTCCGGGATGCGGGCGGCCTCGGTGAAGTCGAAGCCGTTGACCGAGTCACCGCGGTAGGTCGGCAGGGTCACGCCGTCGCGGGTCTCGGTGCCCTTGGAGCGCGGCTTCGAGTACTGCCCGGCGATCCGGCCGACCTTGACGACGGGCACGGACGCCGCGTACGTCAGCACGGCGCTCATCTGGAGGAGCGTCTTGAGCTTGGCTCGGATGTGATCGGCCGAGACGGCGTCGAACGCCTCGGCGCAGTCGCCGCCCTGGAGCAGGAACGCCTCGCCCTTGGCGACGGCCCCCATCCGGGCGCGCAGCTGGTCGCACTCGCCCGCGAAGACGAGCGGCGGATACGACTCGAGGTCCGCGATCACATCGCGCAGAGCCTCGGCATCGGGGTACTCGGGCTGCTGCGCCGCGGGAAGGTCACGCCAGGTGTTTACGTTCACGGTCACCCCCACAACCTTACGGGGTCCGCCAAGCCGTCCACCCGCCTGCCCACCTGGTGAGACACGCGGACGACCGCCCGGTGACCGGACCCGATCGCCCGCCTGCTAGCCTCTGCGCGTTTCGGAACTGGTCCAGAAATCAACAGAGCGATGCAGGGGTGGGCGTTGAAGCGGAGTCACCGCAGAGACCGCAAGAAGAAGCTGATCGCTTACGGGGTGGGGACGGCGGTCGTCGCGACCGCGGCCATCGGTACGCTCGCGGTGGCCTCACCGGACCCCGCGACCGCGAACGGCAAGCCGTCCGCGCCGGGCGCCGCGCTCCAGGCCCGGTTCGCCGACGCCGCGCGCGAGTTCCACGTCCCGCAGAGCGTGCTGATGGCCGTCTCGTACCGGCAGACGCTGTGGGAGAGCCACGACGGGCAGCCGTCGACGACCGGCGCGTACAACGTCATGGGCCTGACCCGGGTGACGGCGGACGACGTCGAGCAGCCGACGGACGCCGAGCGCCTGTCGCACCTCAACATGAGCGGCGACCCGACGGTCATGAAGCACTTCGACGCCAAGCGCGCCCTGAAGCGGGCGCCCAAGGCCGTCGACACGAGCGACCCCCGGCTGCACACGCTGGACGAGGCCGCCAAGCTGATCGACAAGCCGGTGGACGAGGTCCGCGAGGACGAGAACCAGTCGGTCCGCGCGGGTGCGGCGCTGCTGGCGAAGTACCAGAAGGACGCGACGGGCTCGCTGCCCGAGGACGCGGGCAAGTGGTACGCGGCCGTCGCCCGCTACAGCCAGGCGCCGGACACCAAGGGCGCGTCGCTCTTCGCGAAGCGGGTGTACGAGTCGATCCGCACGGGCGAGGCCCGCGTCACCGCGGACGGCCAGCAGCTGGCGCTGCCGGGCGACCCGTCGGTGAAGCCGGTCAAGCCGGCGACGATGTCGCTGGCGGCGTTCGAGGCGACGACGCAGACGCCGGAGTGCCCGGCGGGGCTGAACTGCGACTTCCGGCCTGCCGCGTACAAGCAGAACAGCTCCACGCCGGACGACTTCGGCAACTACAACGAGTCGAACCGCCCCTCGAACGGCGAGGACATCCGCTACCTCGTCATCCACGACACCGAGGGCGGCTACGACGGGTCGCTGAAGACCTTCCAGGACCCCACGTCGTACGCCAGCGCGCACTACATGGTCCGCGCCTCCGACGGTCTGGTCACCCAGCTCGTGGCGACCAAGGACGAGGCCTGGCACGCGGCCAACAAGACGATGAACATGCACTCGATCGGCATCGAGCACGAGGGCTATGCCATCAAGGACAACGCCACGTGGTACACCGAGCCTCAGTACGAGTCCTCGGCCGCGCTGGTGAAGTACCTGGCGAATCGTTTCTCGATCCCGCTCGACCGTGAGCACATCGTCGGCCACGACGAGGTGCCGGGTGTGCTGGACACGAACGTGAAGTCCCAGCACTGGGACCCGGGCCCGTACTGGGACTGGAACCACTACATGAACCTGGTCGGCGCGCCCAGCGGCGACCAGGGAGCGGGCGGCCCGGTCAAGGCCGGCCAGCTGGTCCGGGTGGTCCCGCCGTTCACCACGGCCAACCAGCCCACCGTCACGTACGGCGGCGCCACGTACTCGCGGCCGGCGAACTTCGGCTACCTGTACACCTCGCCGTCCACCAGCGGTACGCCGCTCAGCGACCCGTACCTCGGCACCCAGACGGCGAGCGAGGGCCCGAACTGGGGCAACAAGGTCGTCGCCGGCGGCCAGTACGTCGTCGCCGAGGCGCAGACCGACTGGACCGCCATCTGGTACGGCGGCCAGAAGGCCTGGTTCTACAACCCCGGCGGCACCTTCACCGCGCCCGTCGGCAAGACCGGCCAGCCGGTGCTGAAGCCGAAGGCGGGCGCCGCGTCCATTCCGGTGTACGGGCGTGCCTACCCGGAGGACTCGGCGTACACGGGGACCAACGTCCCGGTGCAGGCCAACAACTCGGCGTCGCTGACCAAGTACTCCATCCCGGCCGGTCAGGCCTACACCCAGGCGGGCCCGGCGCAGCTCGGCGACTACTGGTTCGCCGGTACGTTCGCGGGCACCGCGACCGGTGACCGCACCCTGGTCCAGGGCAAGACCAACTCGTTCTACCCGATCCGGTACAACCACCGCCTCGCGTGGGTGAAGGCGACCGACGTCGAGCAGGCCACCAGTGCCGCGCCCGACACCGGCACCACCCGCTACAACCTGCTCGGCCGGGACTCCTCCGGCGTGCTGTGGCAGTACCAGGGCACGGGCAGCGCCTCGACGCCGTTCTACGGGCGGTACAAGGTCGGCGGCGGCTGGCAGGGGTACAACACCGTCTCCGCGATGACCGCGCTGCGCGCGGACGGCACCGGAGACATGGTGGCCCGCGACGGCACCGGCACGCTCTGGTACTACCAGGGCAGCGGCAACCCGAACGCGCCGTTCAAGAGCCGCCTCAAGGTCGGCGGCGGCTGGCAGACGTACAACTTCCTGACCGGGGCCCGCGACCTGAACGGTGACGGGAAGGCCGATCTGATCGCCCGCGACGGCACCGGCGTGCTCTGGTACTACCAGGGCACCGGCACCCCGGCGGCGCCGTTCGCCGCGCGGGTCAAGATAGGCGGCGGCTGGCAGGGCTACAACGCCATGGTCTCCACCGGCGACCTCAACCGCGACGGCAAGGCCGACCTGGTCGCCCGGGACGGCTCCGGCGTGCTGTGGTTCTACAAGGGCACCGGCACGCCGACCGCCCCGTACGCCCCCCGCGTCCAGGTCGGCGGCGGCGGGCAGGGCTACAACGCCCTGCTCGGCCCGAGCGACCTGAACGGCGACGGGATCCCGGACCTGGTGGCCCGGGACGGGTCGGGCGGGCTCTGGTACTACAAGGGCACGGGCAGCGCGACCGGCGCGCCGTTCGCCACGCGCGTCCAGGTGGGCGGCGGCTGGCAGATGTTCAACCTGCTGGTCTGAAGCCTGCTGGTCTGAGCAGAATCGGTTCGTCGGTGAGGGCCCGCTCCATCCACTGGATGGGGCGGGCCCTTCGCGCATCCGGCGCATCTTCGGCTAGGGTGCGGGGCATGTTCGCGCACTCGAACCAGAACTGGTGGTGGACCGCTCATCCGGCGGCCCACTGATCGCGCGTACTCCAGACCACGCGAAGGCCGCCCCGAGGGGCGGCCTTCTCTGTTTCCCGCGGCCGTTCCTCCCCCTCCCGGAAGGAACACTCCATGCTGCTGGAAAGACTCCTCGACGCCGACTGCCCGCCCTTCGCCCTGATCCGCCGCCGCACCCCCGGCCGCGACCACGACGTGGTCGAGCTGCTGATCGGCGGCGTACGGGAGGTGGAGCGGCTCGCCGACATCCCGTGCGGGGACCGGCCCTCGCTAGCCCTGGTCCCGTTCCGGCAGATCCGCGAGCGCGGCTTCGACGTACGGGACGACGGCACCCCCCTGGCCGTCCTGGAGGCCGACGAGACGTACGAACTGCCGCTGGACGAGGTCCTGGAGGCGTTGCCCCGGCACGAGGTGCGGGTCGGGGGCGGGGGCTTCGACGTCGGGGACGAGGAGTACGCCGGGATCGTACGGCGGGTGATCGAGGACGAGATCGGGCAGGGCGAGGGCGCGAACTTCGTGATCCGGCGCACCTACACGGGCGAGATCCCGGGCTTCGGCCGGGCGGACGCGCTGGCGCTGTTCCGGCGGCTGCTGGCGGGCGAGCGGGGGGCCTACTGGACGTTCGTCGTCCACACCGGTGAGCGCACGCTGGTGGGGGCGAGCCCGGAGGTGCATGTGCGGATGTCGGGCGGGACGGTGGTGATGAACCCGATCAGCGGGACGTACCGCTACCCGGCGACCGGCCCGACGGCGGAGGACCTGCTCGCCTTCCTCTCCGACGAGAAGGAGATCGACGAGCTCTCCATGGTCGTCGACGAGGAGCTCAAGATGATGTGCACGGTGGGCGACCGGGGCGGGGTGGTGGTCGGGCCCCGGCTGAAGGAGATGGCCCATCTCGCGCACACCGAGTACGAGCTGCGCGGCCGCAGCTCGCTGGACGCGCGCGAGGTGCTGCGCGAGACGATGTTCGCGGCGACGGTGACGGGGTCGCCGGTGCAGAACGCGTGCCGGGTGATCGAGCGGTACGAGGTGGGCGGGCGCGGCTACTACGCGGGCGCGCTCGCCCTGCTGGGCCGCGACGCGAACGGCGGCCAGACGCTGGATTCGCCCATCCTGATCCGTACGGCCGACATCGCGCCGGACGGGCGGGTGCGGGTGCCGGTCGGGGCGACGCTGGTGCGCCACTCCGATCCGGCGGGCGAGGTGGCGGAGACGCACGCGAAGGCGGCCGGGGTGCTGGCGGCGCTGGGCGCGCGCCCGGGCCGGCCGGCTCCCCCGCGCCCCCTCGTCCTGGGCGACGACCCCCGGGTACGGGCGGCGCTGGACGCGCGGCGGGCGGACCTGGCGCCGTTCTGGCTGCGGATGCAGGAGCGGGCGGTGGCGGCGTCGGGCGAGGCGCTGGTGGTGGACGGCGAGGACACGTTCACGGCGATGCTGGCGCATCTGCTGCGGTCGTCGGGGCTTGGGGTGTCGGTGGTGCGGTACGACGCGACGGGGCTGCGGGAGCGGGTGCTCGGTCATCGGGGTCCGGTGATCCTGGGCCCCGGCCCCGGGGATCCCTCGGACGGGTCCGATGTGAAGATGCGCGTCCTGCGCCCCCTGGCGGCGGAGCTGCTGCGCTCGCACCGGCACGGGGTGCTCGGGGTGTGCCTGGGGCACGAGCTGATCGCGGCGGAGCTGGGGCTGCCGATCGTACGCAAGCGGGTGCCGCACCAGGGGGCGCAGCTGCGGATCGACCTCTTCGGCCGCGAGGAGCGGGTCGGGTTCTACAACAGCTTCACGGCGCGGTGCGGGGAGGGGGAGGCGGTGGCGCTGGCCGGGCGGGGGGTGGAGGTCAGCCGGGACGTGGTGACGGGGGAGGTGCACGCCGTGCGGGGGCCCGGGTTCGCGGGGGTGCAGTTTCATCCGGAGTCGGTGTTGACGGTGCGGGGGGTGGGGGTGGTGGGGGAACTGGTACGGGGGGTGGTGTCCGGGTGTGAGTCCCCCACCCCGCCCCTTCCCTAGACCCTCCGGGGGTGGGGGTGGGTGGCTCCCCGGGGGCCGCCAGGCCCCCGGCCCCCGAGCGGGGCTGCGCCCCGGGCCCCCTCGTTCGACTGCGGGTCGGTGGGGGCTGGTCGCGCAGTTCCCCGCGCCCCTGAGGCCCGGGCCTGCGGCCCCCCGGGCCCCGTTCGTCTGCGGGTCGGTGGGGGTTGGTCGCGCCGTTCCCCGCGCCCCTGAAAAGCCCGCGCCTGCGGCCCCCCGGGCCCCGTTCGTCTGCGGGTCGGTGGGGGCTGGTCGCGCAGTTCCCCGCGCCCCTGAGGCCCGGGCCTGCGGCCCCCCGGGCCCCGTTCGTCTGCGAGTCGGTGGGGGTTGGTCGCGCCGTTCCCCGCGCCCCTGAAAAGCCCGGGCCTCCGGCCCCCGGGCCCCGTTCGTCTGGGGGGCCCGGGGGCCGGGTGGTGGTGGGGCTCAGCCGAAGAAGACTTCCGCCTCCGCGTACAACGCCGGATCCACCGTCTTCAGCCGCGCCGTCGCCTCCGCGATCGGCACCCGGACGATGTCCGTGCCCCGCAGCGCCACCATCTTGCCGAAGTCGCCGTCCCGTACCGCCTCGATCGCGTGCAGCCCGAAGCGCGTCGCCAGCCAGCGGTCGAAGGCGCTGGGGGTGCCGCCGCGCTGGACGTGGCCCAGGACCGTCGTCCTGGCCTCCTTGCCCGTGCGCTTCTCGATCTCCTTGGCCAGCCACTCCCCGACACCCGAGAGGCGGACGTGCCCGAAGGAGTCGAGCGTCTGGTCCTTGAGGACCAGGTCGCCGTCCTTGGGCATCGCGCCCTCCGCCACCACCACGATCGGCGCGTACGACGCCTTGAAGCGGGAGGTGATCCAGCCGCAGACCTGGTCCACGTCGAAGCGCTGCTCGGGGATGAGGATGACGTTGGCGCCGCCCGCCAGGCCCGAGTGGAGCGCGATCCAGCCCGCGTGGCGGCCCATGACCTCGACGACCAGGACCCGCATGTGCGACTCGGCCGTGGTGTGGAGGCGGTCGATGGCCTCCGTCGCGATGCCGACGGCCGTGTCGAAGCCGAAGGTGTAGTCCGTCGCGGAGAGGTCGTTGTCGATGGTCTTCGGTACGCCGACGCACTTCACGCCGTACTCGTCGCTGAGCCGGGCCGCCACGCCCAGGGTGTCCTCGCCGCCGATCGCGATCATCGCGTCGATCTCGTGCTTGGCCAGGTTCTCCTTGATGCGGCGCACCCCGTCCTCGGCCTTCAGCGGGTTGGTGCGCGAGGAGCCGAGGATGGTGCCGCCGCGCGGCAGGATGCCGCGCACGGTCGGGATGTCCAGCTTGACGGCGTCGCCCTCCAGCGGGCCGCGCCAGCCGTCCTTGAACCCGGTGAAGTCAAAGCCGTACTCCTGCACGCCCTTGCGGACGACGCCCCGGATGACGGCGTTGAGCCCGGGGCAGTCACCGCCTCCGGTCAGTACTCCGACCCGCATGGAATTGTCCCTTCGCCGTGACGGACACATGGAGGCCCTTGAGGCCCCTACGGGTCACGCTAAGGGTGACGCACGTCACCCCGGGATGGGGCGAAACGTCAATTCCTTGGATTCAAGGGGCTGTTGACGAGTGGTCATTCACTCGTACGAGCGGAGCACACACGCGCGCGGGATGGCTCACGCGTCGTCGAGGCCCTGCTCTATCGCGTACCTCACCAGCTCGACGCGGTTGTGGAGCTGGAGCTTGCCCAGGGTGTTCTGGACGTGGTTCTGGACCGTCCGGTGCGAGATGACCAGGCGCTCGGCGATCTGCTTGTACGACAGGCCCTTCGCCACCAGGCGCAGCACCTCCGTCTCGCGCTCGGTCAGCTGCGGGGCCTTCGGCTCGTCGGCCGCGGCGGGCGCGGGGTCCGAGGCCAGGCGCCGGTACTCACCGAGGACCAGGCCCGCCAGGCCCGGGGTGAACACCGGGTCGCCGGCCGCCGTGCGGCGCACCGCGTCGGTGAGCTCCTCGGTGCTCGCCGACTTCAGCAGATAGCCGGTCGCGCCGGACTTCACCGCCTCCAGGACGTCCGCGTGCTCGCCGGAGGCGGAGAGCACCAGGACGCGCAGCGCCGGGTTGGCGCCGACCAGTTCCTTGCAGACCTGGACGCCCGGCATGCCGGGCAGATTGAGGTCCAGGACCAGCACGTCGGGCGTGACCGCCTGGGCGCGGCGGACCGCCTGCGGGCCGTCCCCGGCGGTGGCCACCACGTCGAACCCGGCGGCCGCCAGGTCGCGCGCCACCGCGTCGCGCCACATCGGGTGGTCGTCGACCACCATGACCTTCACCGTCTGCAGCTCACTCATGCCTTCGCCTTCCCCCGTGGAACCTTCAGCTCTACTTCCGTCCCCTGGCCGGGCACCGAGATCAGCTCGGCGGTGCCGCCCAGGTCCCGCAGCCGGCCGCGGATCGAGAGGGCGACGCCCATGCGCCCCTCCCCCTCGGCCTGCGCGAGCCGGCCCTCCGGGATGCCGGGACCGTCGTCCCGTACCGTCACGATCACTTCGTCCCCCCAGTCCTCGACCAGGATCCAGGCCTGGGCGCTCTCCCCCGCGTGTCTGCGGACATTGTCCAACGCGGCACTGACAGCGGCCGCGAGCTCCCGGGCCGCGGGGGGCGCGAGGAGCACCGGAGCGCCCGGTTCCGCGAGCGAGACCCGCGATCCGGCGTGCGGGGCGAGCAGGGTCCGCAGATCCACCTCGGCCCCATCGGCCCCGTCGGCCCCGTCGGCCCCGTCGGCCCCGTCGGCCCCGTCGGCCCCGCCGACAGCGTCGTCGTACTCGACCGTACGGACCAGCGCGCCCAGCGCCGGGTCCTCGGACGCGCGCGTGGTGGGCACCAGGCCGCTGGAGACCAGGGTCCGCAGGGCGACCTCCTGCTCGCCGGCCATCCGGCCGAGCTCGGCCGCCTCGCCGCCGAGCGCGGTGCCGCGCCGCTGCACCATGGCGAGCACCTGGAGGACGCTGTCGTGGATGTCCCGGGCCAGCCGCTCCCGCTCGCGGGTCGCCGCCTCGATCTCCAGGGCGCGGGCGAGGGTCGCCTCGCTCGCCCGGGCGACCTCCACCACGTAACCGATGGCGATGGAGGCGATGCACACGAGCAGGACGTTGTGGAGGGTGTCCCGGGTGGGGCTGCCGCGCTCCACCAGGTTGGCCGCGGCCACCAGCGAGGAGGCGAAGGCGGCCCAGCGCCAGCCGCCCTTGATGGCGTACGCGAGCACCGAGCCCGCCGTCCATATGGTCGGCAGAGTCGGGCCGTTCACCAGGTGCGCGTCGGTGTCCGCCAGCGGGGTGAGCAGGATGCCGGTGAGCGCGACCGCCAGGTCGACGCCGAGGAACCGCTTGGTGCAGCTCGCCGCGTTCGCCACCCGGGGCAGCGTCGCCAGCGTCCAGACGGCGAGCACCGACAGGAAGGCGATGCCCACCCAGGGACGCTCGAAGTCGCGGTACTCGGATACGAAGACCAGCACCGCGTAGAGCATCGTGAGGACGCGGTACGCGGTGAGCGCGCGCCACAGCGGCAGCTCGACGGACATTCTGATGACGCGCTCGCGCTTCGCCACTTCCCCCACCCCTGAACGGAACGCCGGACGCCGGACGCCGACTAGTCGCCGGGCCGTTCCGCGCGCTTGGCCTGCTCGGCCTCCCGGGCCTTCGCCGCCTTCTCGGCGGCCTTCTCCTCGTCGGCCTTGCGCTTGGCCTCGTCCGCGATCTGGCGCTTGGCCGCGGTCGCGTAGACGTCCACGTACTCCTGGCCCGAGAGCTTCATGATCTCGTACATGACCTCGTCGGTCACCGAGCGCAGGATGAACCGGTCGCCCTCCATGCCGTGGTACCGGCTGAAGTCGAGCGGCTTGCCGATGCGGATGCCCGGGCGCATCAGCTTGGGCATGACCTTCCCGGGCGGCTGGATCTTCTCGGTGTCGATCATCGCGACCGGGATCACCGGCGCGCCGCTGGCGAGCGCCACGCGCGCGAGGCCGCCGGGCTTGCCGCGGTAGAGGCGGCCGTCGGGCGAGCGGGTGCCCTCCGGGTAGATCCCGAACAGCTCCCCGCGCTCCAGGACCTCGATGCCGCTCTTGATCGCCGCCTCACCCGCGCCGCGCGCGCCCGAGCGGTCCACCGGGAGCTGGCCGACGCCCTTGAAGAAGGCGGCGGTGAGCTTGCCCTTCACACCCGGCGAGGTGAAGTACTCCGCCTTGGCGATGAACGTCACCTTGCGGTCCAGGACCGCCGGCAGGAAGAACGAGTCCGAGAAGGAGAGGTGGTTGCTCGCGAGGATCGCCGGCCCCTCGGCGGGGATGTTTTCGAGGCCCTCCACCCAGGGCCTGAAGGCAAGCTTCAGCGACCCGCCGATGGAGAACTTCATTGCGCCGTAGATCAACTCGGATGCCTTCCCTCTGTCTGTCGAACAGACCTTAACCCGTGCGGGGCCCGGCCTCCCGCGCGCGGGCCGGTGACGGCTCTGGTCGGTGTCAGTCCGGTCGCGTACCGTGAAGTACGACTCCCCAGCCCCTGCTCATGAACAGGAGACCCCGGTGCCGGTCCTCCCTGGAGCCGAGCCGTTCCGCCACGAGGGCGGAGAGGTCGGCGTCCTCCTCTGTCACGGCTTCACCGGTTCCCCGCAGTCGCTGCGCCCCTGGGCCGACTTCCTGGCCGAGCGCGGTCTGACGGTCGAGCTGCCGCTGCTGCCCGGACACGGCACGCGCTGGCAGGACATGCAGCTCACCGGCTGGCAGGACTGGTACGCGGAAGTGGACCGGGCACTGGCCGAGCTGCGCGCCCGGTGCGCCCAGGTCTTCGTCTTCGGTCTGTCGATGGGCGGCGCGCTGGCGCTGCGGCTCGCGGCGAAGCACGGCGACGCGGTCAGCGGCGTGGTCGTCGTGAACCCCGGCAACAAGGTGCACGGCGTGGCGGCGCGCGCGCTGCCGGTCGTCCGCCACTTCGTGCCCTCCACCAAGGGGATCGCCAGCGACATCGCCAAGGAGGGCGCGGCGGAGGTGGGGTACGACAGGGTGCCGCTGCACGCGGCGTACTCCCTGCGCCGGTTCTTCCATCTGGTCGACCGCGAGCTGCCCCAGGTCACCCAGCCGATGCTGCTGCTGCACAGCCCGCAGGACCACGTGGTGCCGCCGGCCGACTCGGCGCGGATCCTGAGCCGGGTCTCGTCCACGGACGTCACCGAGATCCTGCTGGAACAGAGCTACCACGTGGCGACGTTGGACCACGATGCGGAGCGGATCTTCGAGGAGAGTTACGCGTTCATCGGCCGCCTCGCTCCTAGCGTCGGGAAGAAGGGGAGCACGACCGGTGGCTGAGCACGACGCGGACCGCGAGCCGCAGCCGATCGACGAGGAGGCTGCGTGGGCGGCGATCGTGGCGGGGTACGGCGAGGAGCCGTCCGACCCGCCGGGCACCAAGCCGTTCAAGTCGGTGGAGGACCTGGCGCTGCTGGAGGGTGACCGCAACGGCACGCCCGGCACGCCCGGCACGGCCGAGCCGCCCTCGACTCCCGCGACTGCCGCGGCCCCGGAGCCGCCCGAGCCGCCCGAGCCGAAGCCGCTGGGCAGCTCGGTGGTCTTCGCGCCCGGCGTGGGCGGGCCGCGCGACTTCAGCGTGGCGGAGCCCGCGGACTCCGACCTGGACGACGTGGACGAGGGCCACTTCGTGCCGCCGGAGCCGCCGCCGCTGCCGGAGACCGACGTCACGGCGAAGTTCGCCTGGCTCGGGGTGATCGGCGGCCCTCTGCTGATGCTGCTGGCGGCGGTGCTCCAGTGGGAGTTCACGTGGTGGCTCACGACGCTGGGCGTGGGGGGCTTCATCGGGGGCTTCGGCACGCTGGTGGCTCGGATGAGCCAGGACGACGAGGACGACGACGACCCGGGCCGCGGCGCGGTGGTCTGACCCGAGCCGCCGATTCACCTGCGGGCCGGTGGGGGCTGGTCGCGCAGTTCCCCGCGCCCCTTTTTGGCCCGGAGTTCGTCTGCGGGCCGGTGGGGGCTGGTCGCGCCCACGCGGCGGAGCCGCACATGTCACAGCCCCGCGCCCCTTTTTCGCCCGGAGTTCGTCTGCGGCCCGGTGGGGGCTGAGCGCGCAGTTCCCCGCGCCCCTAAAGGACGCGGGCTGCGGCGACCGCAACCCCCAAGGGGAGCGGGACTGCGACATATGCGGCTCCGCCGCGCGGGCGAGCTCAGCCCAAACGAACCCGCACCCGACCGACGGCCAGGCTTTTAGGGGCGCGGGGAACTGCGCGGCCAGCCCCCACCGGCCCGCGGACAAACACGGGGCGGAGCGGGGTCCGGGGGCGTAGCCCCCACCCCCGGAGGGTTCAGGGAAGGGGCGGGGTGGGGGGATCCGCCGGGACCCGCACCACCGCCAGCACCGGCAAATGATCCGTCGCCGCCACGAGATCCGCCTCCGTCACCCCCGCCAACCCCATAGGCACCCCACACCCCAACACCTCCACCCCCTCCGTCACGAACACCGCATCGATGCGCTGATGCGGATCGGCGGGCGTCGACGTGTACTCCGTACCCCACGGCCGCACCGCCCAGCAGTCCCGCAGCCCCTCCGCCAGCCGGCGGAACGCGCGGCCATCGGGCCGGTCGTTGAGGTCGCCGCCCGCGACCGCGTAGGGCACCCCCAGCCCCGCCAGATGGTCGAGCAGCAGACCCGCCTGCGCCTCGCGCTCATCCGCCTGGAGGCTGAGGTGGCAGCTGAGGACGCCCAGGCGCGCGCCCCCGACCCGTACCACCGCCGACGCGAAGCCGCGCCGGTGCAGACCGGGCGTGAGCGGCAGCAGCACGTCCTCGGTGCGCTCCACCGTCGCCCGCAGCGAGCACAGCAGCAGCGGCCCCGCCGCCGTCGCGCCGCCGCTCAGGACCACGAGGTCGCTCGCCGCCGCGAGCCGCGCCGCGGCCTTGCGCCAGCGGAAGAAGCGCGGCGCCTCCTGGATCAGGACCAGGTCGGGGTCGCAGGCGCGGATCACCCGCGCCAGCGCCGCGTTGTCGTCGCGCATCGAGCGGATGTTGTAGCTGAGGACACGGATCACGGCCGAGCCGTTCTCCGTACGGGACGCGGGAAGATCCGTCAGCGGCATGGGGCACATGCGGCACAACATAGAGCAGCGCCCGCCGCGTCCGTGAGGGGACGCGACGGGCGCTCAACTACCGTGAGAAGACCGTACGGACGACGGTGCTCAGCCCTGGCGCGCCAGGTCCGCCGCCCCGACCAGCCCCGCCTTGTTCCCGAGCTGCGCCGCCAGCACCTGTGCGTGCGGGCGCCACTCGCCGCCGATCAGCCAGCGCCGGAACGACTTGCGGATCGGGTCGAGGACCAGCTCGCCCTCGTCCGAGACGCCGCCGCCGACGATGAACGCCGAGGGGTCGAAGAGCGAGGCCAGGTCGGCCAGGCCCGCGCCCGCCCAGCGGGCCAGCTCGCGGAAGGAGTCCACCGCGACCGGGTCGCCCTGGCGGGCGGCCGCGCTGATGTGCTTGCCCTCGATGCCCTCGACCGTGCCGTCGCCGAGGCCGAGGAGGATCTCCGCGTTCTCGGGGGTCGCGTTGGCGCGCTGGCGGGCGTACCGCACGAGCGCGCGCCCCGAGGCGTACTGCTCCCAGCAGCCCTGGCTGCCGCAGCCGCACAGCAGCCCGTCGGGCACCACACGGATGTGGCCGAACTCGGCGGCCACGCCGAAGCGTCCGCGGCGCAGCTTGTTGCCGATGATGATGCCGCCGCCCAGGCCGGTGCCGAGCGTGATGCAGATGACGTCCTCGTGGCCCTGGCCGGCGCCGAAGCGGTACTCGCCCCAGGCCGCCGCGTTGGCGTCGTTCTCGACGACCACGGGCAGCCCGACCCGCTGCTCGACCTTGTCCTTCAGCGGCTCGTGGCGCCAGTGGATGTTGGGCGCGAAGAGCACGGTGGCGCGCTTGTCGTCGACGTATCCGGCCGCGCCGATGCCGACGGCGTCGATCTCGTGACCCTTGCCGGCCCCTTCGACCGCGGCGCAGATCGCGTCCACGATGGCGTCAGCGGTCGGCGGCGTGGGCACGGTGTGCGTCTCGAGGATGTGGCCCTCCTCGTCGACCACTCCCGCCGCGATCTTGGTGCCGCCGATGTCGACGCCGATGGTGAGTCCCATTAAGTCCCTCAGTTTTCGGTCGAGCCCCGCTAAGGCAACCGTACCCGAGGGCGGGCACCCGTCAGTCAGTCCAGGTCGATGTGCTCGGTCGGGCCCGCGCCCGCCCCGCCGTCGTCCTTCTTCGGCCCGCCGGAGGCCCGACCCGAGCTCCCGGCCGAGGTTCCGCCCGGGGACTCGCCCGACGCCCAGCGGCGCTCATGGCCCTCGACCGCCGAGCGGTAGGCCGCGAGCAGCTCGCCGCCGGCCGCCGCGAGGTGGTCGAAGACGTCCGGGTTGCGCTCGATGACCGGCTCGACCACGGCCTTCGCCTGGCCGATCAGCTGCTGCACGGCGCTCTGCGCGGCCATGCCGGGCAGCGAGGACTGGAGGGACGCGACCTTGTCGGCGACGGCGTCGACCAGCTTGCGCAGCTCCTCGGCGGCGGAGCCGGGCGGCGGGCCGTAGGTGGCACGGCGGCGCGCCCGCTCCGCGGCGAGGTCCTCGGCGCACGCGTCGGCCCAGGCATCCGCGTCGGGGGCGGGCTGCTCGGTGGCTTCGCTCATGGCGGACTCCAGCTACTCAAGGACTACTGAAGGACTACGGAAAGAGAAGGGTCTGTTCTTTCGACGGACGGTTCTCTCGGCGGACTGTTCTCTCGATGGATGGTTCTCTCGGCGGTCTGTTCTCTCGACGTTACCCGAACGGGGGTACGGCGTTCAGCGCGTCCGGGGCCACAGGTCCGGGTCCGGGGTGAACCGGATCCGCAGGACGCCGCCGGTGAGCCCGGCGCCGGAGACCGTGCAGCGGCGCAGCGCGGAGGGCAGAGTGGCGATCTTGCGGAACGGGCCGACGGTGAGCAGGAGTTCGTCGCCGCGCCGCACCAGGCCGAGCTGGTCGCGGGCGGCGCCGGGCAGCGGCAGGTGCCACACCAGGACGCCGTCGTCGGCCAGCCGGTCCTCCACGGTCCACGGCTCGCGGCGGACGGATCCGCCCCCCGCTTCCCCCGGCCCGGTCTCGCCGGTCGGCCCGTCGATCAGCTCGTCGAGCCCGTCGAGCCCCTCGATCAGCTCGTCGAGCTCGTCGGTGCCCCGCGGGTCGCGGCCCAGGTGCGGGGCCTCGTGGACCGGTACGCCCGCGAACTCCTCGGCCAGCTCCTTGAGCGCGCACTGCTGGTGCCCGGAGAGCGCGGCGAGGAAGGGATCCGCCGACCCGGTGGGCAGGATCCGGTTGGCGATCACCGCGTCCAGGGTCAGCCCGTGCAGGGCCACGCCCAGGCGGGCGGTGCGCAGGACGGCCATGGCGGCTGGCGAGGGCTCGGCGACCAGTCGTACGGTCGTCGCCCGGTCCTCCACCACGGCCTCGACGGCGGCGAGTTCCGCGTCCCAGCGGGCGGCCGTCTCGTACAGCCACTGCGCGGGCATCGGGACCCCCGCGAGCTGGGCGAGGACCGGGCGCAGCGAGCGGGCGGCCTGGCGCTCGGGCGGCAGCAGCCGGCGCAGATAGCGGCGCAGCTGGCCGGGCAGGGCGAGGGCGGCGACGGCCTGCTGGACCGGCGGCATGTCGACGACGACCAGGTCGTGGTCGCCCGCGGCCGCCTCGCGCAGGGCCTTGAGCAGGGCCAGCTGCTCGGCGCCGGGCAGCTCGGTGAGCTCCTCGCCGTCGAGGCGGCCGGCGCCCAGGAGCTCGAGCACCGTCCCGGCCCGGTCCTGGAGGGCGAGGAGCTCGGTGCGGAAGTGGGCGCCGGAGTCGATGCGTACGACGTCGAGGCGGGCCACCTCCTCGTCGCCGAGCAGCGCGGCGAGCCGGTCGTCGCGGCCGTCGCAGATCAGCAGCGCCCGCTCACCGCGCCGGGCCGCCGCGAGCGCGGTCGCGGCGGCGACGGTGGTGCGGCCCGCGCCGCCGGGGCCGGTGACGAGGACCGTACGCACGTCAGACCTGCTCGGCCCCGCCGGCGGATCCGGCCGCGCCGCTCTCGACGCGCTTCTTCAGACCCGCGAGCGCGCGGTCGATGATGACCTTCTCGGCCTTGCGCTTGATCATGCCGAGCATGGGGATCTTGACGTCGACGGTCAGCTGGTAGGTGACCTCGGTGTGGCCGCCGGGGGCGTCCGCGAGGCTGTAGGAGCCGTCGAGGGCGCGCAGCATCTGGGACTTGACCAGGCTCCAGCTCACCTTGTGGGCGCCGTCCCAGGTGTACTTGAGGGTGTGGTCGTCCTTGATGGCGCCCGCGTCGAGCACCAGGCGGACCTGCTCGGCCCGGCCCTCGGCGTCCTTGGACAGCACCTCGGCCTCCTTCACCTCTCCGGTCCACTCGGGGTACCGGGCGAAGTCGGCGATCACCCCCATCACCTCGGCCGGTGTCGCCTCGATGGTGATAGACGAGCTGGTGTGTTCCGCCATCGTCGTGGCTCCTCCAGTGCGCGGGCCGGTGTGTGGGGGTCGGTAGACGTGCAGGCTATCGCGTGCGGCCGGGGCCTCGGCCCGGAGGCCGGTCACCACTGGAGGGCGAAGGGCCGGGAGGTGGCGGCGAAGTGGCCGACGTTCACGCACTCGGTGCGGCCGACCCGGACCCGGCGGGCGAGCGGCTGGTGGACGTGGCCGAACAGCGCGTACCGGGGCTTCGTCCTGCGGATCGCTTCGAGCAGGGCGCGCGAGCCGCGTTCGAAGCGGCGCGGCACCGTGTCGTAGCAGAGCTCGGGGACGTCCGGCGGGATGTGCGAGCAGAGCACGTCGACCTCGCCGAGCGCCTCGACCTTGGCCGCGTACTCCTCGTCGCCGATCTCGTACGGCGTGCGCATCGGGGTGCGCAGTCCGCCGCCCACGAAGCCGAAGACGCGGCCGCCGATCTCGATCCGCTCGCCGTCCAGGACGGTGGTGCCGGGGCCGGCGTACTGCGGCCACAGGGTCGGTATGTCGACATTGCCGTAGGTCGCGTACGTCGGGGTGGGGAAGGCGGCGAACATCTCGGCGTACTGACGGCGGACCGCCGCCTCGATGGCGGCCTCCCGGTCGAGTCCGGCCCACAGCGAGCGGCCCAGTTCACGGGCCTCCTCGAAGCGGCGGGCGGTGCGCAGGGCGACGATCCGGTCCGCGTTCTCGACGCCGAAGAGGTCGGGGAAGATGCCGCGCGAGTGATCGGCGTAGTCGAGGAAAAGGACGAGGTCACCCAGGCAGATGAGGGCGTCCGCGCCGTCGCCCGCCTTGGCCAGGCCCTCGGCGTTCCCGTGCACATCGCTGATCACATGAACTCGCATGCAGCCACCCTAGGCGGCCGGACCTGCGGTTACTTCCGAGTCGCGAAAGGAGTGGACTACTGTGCGTGAAGCGGCCCGAAATCCGTGTGACGCAGCGAACATCTGGCCAGGACCCCCTATCGGGAACCCACTACCGGTGGGTAACGTCCGGGCAGTCCAGTCGTGCTCGGAGTGCCGCCCCCACGGGTTCTCCGGGCACCTGCCCGATCTTGGACCGCAGCCGGTGCGTCACACAGAGCCGTGGCACCGGCGCCCGATGAGGAGCAGCAGTCTTGCGCGAGTTCAGCCTTCCGGCCCTGTACGAGGTCCCCACGGACGGCAACCTGACGGATCTGATCCGCCGCAATGCCGCTCAGCATCCCGATGTCGCGGTCATGGGCCGCAAGGTCGCGGGACGCTGGACCGACGTTTCCGCCACCCAGTTCCTCGCCGAGGTCCGCGGCGTGGCCAAGGGCCTCATCGCCGCCGGCGTCGAGCCGGGCGACCGGGTGGCCCTGCTCTCCCGCACCCGCTACGAGTGGGTGCTGCTCGACTTCGCCATCTGGAGCGCGGGCGCGGTCACCGTCCCCGTGTACGAGACGAGTTCGCCCGAGCAGATCCAGTGGATCCTCGGTGACTCCGGCGCCACCCTGTGCGTCGTCGAGTCCGAGGCGCACGAGGCCTCCGTCACCGCCGTGCAGTCCGCGCTGCCCGCCCTCAAGGGCGTCTGGCAGCTGGACGCGGACGCGGTGGCCCAGCTCACCGCGGCCGGCGCGGACGTCTCCGACGAGCTGCTCGACCAGCGGATGTCCTCGGCGCACGCGGACGACCCGGCGACCATCGTCTACACCTCCGGCACCACCGGCCGCCCCAAGGGCTGTGTGCTCACCCACCGCGCCTTCTTCGCGGAGTGCGGCAACGTGGTCGAGCGCCTCAAGCCGCTCTTCCGCACCGGCGAGTGCTCGGTCCTGCTCTTCCTGCCCGCCGCCCACGTCTTCGGGCGGCTGGTGGAGGTGGCGTCCGTGATGGCGCCGATCAAGCTCGGCTGCGTACCGGACATCAAGAACCTCACCGACGAGCTGGCCGCGTTCCGGCCGACGCTGATTCTCGGTGTGCCGCGCGTCTTCGAGAAGGTCTACAACGCGGCCCGCGCCAAGGCGCAGGCGGACGGCAAGGGCGCGATCTTCGACAAGGCCGCGCACACCGCGATCGCCTACAGCCGCGCGCTCGGCACGCCGCAGGGCGCCTCCGTCGGCCTCAGGATCAAGCACAAGGTCTTCGGCAAGCTCGTCTTCAGCAAGCTGCGCGCGGTGCTCGGCGGCAAGGGCGAGTACGCCATCTCCGGCGGCGCCCCGCTGGGCGAGCGGCTCGGCCACTTCTACCGGGGCATCGGCTTCACGGTCCTGGAGGGGTACGGCCTCACCGAGTCCTGCGCGGCGACCGCGTTCAACCCGTGGGACCGGCAGAAGATCGGTACGGTCGGTCAGCCGCTGCCGGGTTCCGTGGTGCGCATCGCGGACGACGGCGAGGTGCTGCTGCACGGCGAGCACCTGTTCACGGGGTACTGGAACAACGAGGCGGCGAGCGCCGAGGCGCTGGCCGACGGCTGGTTCCACACCGGTGACATCGGCACCCTCGACGAGGACGGCTACCTCGCGATCACCGGCCGCAAGAAGGAGATCATCGTCACGGCGGGCGGCAAGAACGTCGCCCCGGCGGTGATCGAGGACCGCATCCGCGCGCACGCGCTGGTCGCGGAGTGCATGGTGGTCGGCGACGGGCGGCCGTTCGTGGGCGCGCTGGTCACGCTCGACGAGGAGTTCCTGGCCCACTGGGCCGCGGACCACGGCAAGCCGGCCGGTTCGACGGCGGCCTCGCTGCGGGAGGACGGGGAGCTGCTCGCGGAGGTGCAGCGGGCGGTGGACGACGGCAACGCCGCGGTCTCCAAGGCGGAATCGGTGCGGAAATTCCGCATTCTCACCTCCCAGTTCACCGAGGAGGCGGGGCACATCACCCCGTCGCTGAAGCTGAAGCGCAACGTCGTGGCGAAGGACTTCGCGGACGAGATCGAGGCGATCTACACCCACTGACGTCCGCCGGGGTCAGCCGGGGAAGTCCTCGGCCAGCACCCGCTGGAGGTTGCGCTCGGCGAGCGCCGTGATCGTGACGAACGGGTTGACGCCGATGGAGCCGGGCACGAGGGCTCCATCGGTGACGTACAGCCCCGGATACCCCTTCACCCGCCCGTAGCCGTCGGTCGCCCGCCCCAACGGGCAGCCGCCGAGCGGGTGGTAGCAGAAGCCGTCCGCGAACGGCGTGTCGTTGCCGAACAGGTCGTACCGGTAGATCGTCGCGTTCCTGAGATTGATCCGGTCGAACAGCTTCTTGGTGGCGTCGACCGAGGGCTGGTTCTGCGCCCTCGACCAGTTCAGCTTCGCCGAGTCGGTCGCCGGATCGTACGAGAAGGTGCCTCGCTGCGGGTTCTTGGTGATCGCCAGATACAGGCTCACCCAGTGCTCGAAGCCCATCGGCAGCGGGGCGATCTCGGCGAAGACCGGGTTGGCCGCGTTGTCCCAGTCGTCGATGCCCAGGGCGGGCATGGTGGCCTCGTTGGCGCCGACCGTGTCCCACATGTGGTTGGCGCGGGCCGTCATGATGTTGCCGTTGGTGCCCCAGCCGGTGCCGACGGCCGGGTCGAGGGCGGGCAGCGCGCCGGTCTCGCGGGCGCGCAGCAGCAGTTCGGTGGTGCCGAGGCTGCCGGCGCCGAGGAAGAGCCTCCCGCAGCCGAACTCCCTCGTCTCCACAACCTTGCCGGTGAGGTCGGTGCGGTCGGCGGTGACGACGTACGTACCGTCCGGCTGTCTGTGGATGGCGCGGGCGCGGTGCAGGGTCTCGATGGTGACCTTGCCGGTGCCGAGCGCCGCGGCGAGGTAGGTCTTGTCGACGGACCGCTTGCCGTGGTTGTTGCCGTAGATGACCTCGCCCGCGAGCGCGGACCTGGTGGCGGTGGAGTCCGCCTCGCGGCGCATGTACCCGAAGTCGTAGACGTTGGGGACGAAGACGGTCTTCAGACCGGCGTTCTGGGCGGCCTTGCGGGAGGTACGGGCGAACTTGTACCACTCCGTGGACTCGAACCACGCCGGGTCGACCGAGTTGACACCCAGCATGGCGTTGGCGCGCGGGAAGTACGTGGCGTACATCTCGGCGGCGTCGACCTGCGGCAGGACCTCCGCGAAGTAGTCGCGGCGCGGGGTGACGGCCATGCCGCCGTTGACGAGCGAGCCGCCGCCGACGCCACGTCCCACATAGACGGACATGTCACCGCAGTTCACCCGGTCGAGGACGCCGGGGTAGGGGCTGATGTTCTTGTTGACGACATCGAGCCAGAGGAACGTGGCGAGAGGTGCCTCGGTCCGGGTGCGGAACCACATGGAACGCTGGTCCGGCGCGGAGGTCGAACAGAAGACCTTGCCGTCTGCGGCGGGGGTGTCCCAGAGCCTGCCCATCTCCAGGACGAGGGTCTGGATTCCGGCCTGCCCGAGCCGGAGCGCGGCCACGGCGGCGCCGTAGCCGGAGCCGATGACCAGGGCGGGGGTGTGAGTGGCGCCTTGCGCCTGCGCGGCGCGGGCGGGGTCGAGGGTGATGCGGGTGAGGCCGAGGAGTGCGGCCGTCTGGAGGGCGCCGAGACCCAGGAGGTGACGGCGCGTCAGATTTGGTGTCATGCGCGCAGCATGGGCGGAATTTGGCCTTCCGCCCAGGGTTCACGTTGTCTCAAATCTGAGTGACCGTCAGGGGTGGGAGTGTGGTGGGCCCGGGGTTCGTCTGCGGGTGGGTGGTGGGTTGGTCGCGCCGTTCCCCGCGCCCCTAAACTCCCGCTCGTCTGCGGACCGTGGCCGGTTGCTCGCGCAGTTCCCCGCGCCCCTGGAAGCGCCCCTCCGGGGCGCCCAGGGGATTGCCGCGCAGCGGCATCTTCAGGGGCGCGGGGAACTG
>NZ_JBFAAD010000054.1:0-34587 GCF_040639555.1 Streptomyces sp. NPDC023838 | reverse complement strand
CGTCCCAGCGCTATAAGCGGCACGACAAGCGCTACACCCGCTACGAGAAGCAGCTGCCCGGCAACCGCGTTCAGATCGACGTCACATTCATCGAACCGATCGGCCTCCCGAAGCAAGCCAGCCCCATCAGCCGCTGTGCCCCCCTGTGAGCCACACAGCCCACGAGCCTGTGACCAGGTACTTCACCAGGACGGGACCGTGGCGGCGAGAAGGGGCTCAGAGGCATCCCAGGGGCCGGACCCTCCACACGTCATGCACAGCCAGCCGACTCCAACGCGCCCAGGCCCTGATGACTGCCGAGCGCGAGGCCGAGGCGGCCGAGGAACTGTCCCGGATCCTCGACGACGCGCAGGCCGTCCTCGAACCCACACACCGTCACATCACCCTCGCCCGCGCCCTGCTCAGCCAACTGAGACGCTGACCGAGCGCGTTCCAGGACCGGGTGCGGCGCGTCAGCCGGCGACGGTGTGTCCGGCCTCTGCGACCGGCAGACCGTTGAACGGTTGAAGACTCAAAGCGGCGGTACCGCCGTCCAGCGACCGTCGGTGTAGCGCTCGCGGCAGGCCGACCGCCGCACCTTGCCGCTGGTCGTGAACGGGATGCTGCCGGGACGCAGCAGGACCACGCCGGATGCCGGAAGCTGGTGGTTCTCGTTGACCGCGGTGCGGATGGCCTGCGCGACGGAGGCGCCGACGGATTCGTCGCCGCGGCTGAAGGCCTGCCACGCGTGCGGCGTGAGCTCGGCCGCCACGATCAGCTGCGCGTCGACTCCGGGGTCCGCGGCGAAGACGGCGCACCGGCGGGGGCCTATGTCCGGGTGGCAGTCCTCGACCGTCCGCTCGATGTCCTGCGGCTGGTGGTTGCGGCCGTCCACGATGATCAGGTCTTTGAGACGCCCGGTGATATAGAGCTCGCCGTCGTGGAGGAACCCGAGGTCCCCAGTGCGCAGATGGGTTCGGTCGTCGTCGGGCAGCCGTCCGCCGAACGTCGCCCAGGATGCTTCGGCGTCCTGCCAGTAGCCGCGCCCGACGTTCGGGCCGTGCAGCCAGACCTCGCCGATGCGGCCCGGCGGGACCGGCGCGCCGAGGCCGCGTGCTTCGTCGAACTCGACGATCTGGAGCGTCAGCCATTCGGGCGTGCGGCCATTGCCGACCAGGGTGACGGCGTCGTCCGTGTCCGAGAGCACTACTGACCCGTCCTGCAGGCTCTGACGGTCCAGTCGCAGGAGGGTCGGGGCGGCCTTCGGGGCCTTCAGACCGGTGGCGAAGACTGTCGCCTCCGCCAGGCCGTAGCAGGGTGCTGTCACCGAGGGTCGCAAGCCGGCGGGCGCGAAGAACTCCGTGAAGCGCTGCACGGTGTCGTGCCGGACCGGTTCCGCGGCGTTGAGGGTGATCTCCCACGAGGACAGGTCGAGCCGGTCCCGTTCCGCTGCGCTGATCTGGGCGACGCAGAGGTCGTAGGCGAAGTTCGGGGCGCCGGAGATCTGGGCGCCAACGGCGGCGATGTTCTCCAGCCAGGACAGTGGCCGCATCAGGAACTGGGCCGGGGTCATGAAGTCGCATCGCCCCCCGATGTGGAGGGCGAAGGTGCCCATTCCCAGCCCCATGTCGTGGAACATCGGTAGCCAGGAGACCAGGCGGGTGTCCTCGGGGGCCACGTCTCGGTTATCCATGTCGCCGAGTTGGGCGAGCTGGGCGAGGTTGTGCAGGATGTTGTCGTGCGTCAGCATGACGCCGCGCGGCTGGGTCGTCGAACCGGACGTGAACTGAAGCAGCGCCAGATCAGAGCGGCCGGGCAGGTATTCGGTGGTCACCGGCTCGGCAGCGTTGCGCAAGTCGGCGGTCGTGCTGACGCGTCCGAACGCGGGCTCGGCGCGTACGGTGTCCAGGTCCGCCGCCATCGCGATGGTCGCTACAGGTGCGGCGCTTTTGACCAGCGCAGTAGCGTGCGCGACGGTCTTGGCCAGGCCGCGTCCTAAGACCGGGTACGGCAGCGGCACCGCGACCATCCCGGCGTAGGCGCACGCCATGAAGCCGACGATGAAGTCGAGGCTGTTCGGCAGCAGCAGCATGACACGGTCGCCGGAGACGCCGATGGTCCGCAGCCCGCCGGCCAGCTCCCGCGCCTGGTGGTCGAGTTGTGCGTAGGTCAGCTCGGCGGCCGGGCCATCGCTGGGCAGGACACGGCAGGCGAGCCGGTCCGGATGGGCTTCCCCGCGCCGGTGCAGCAGATGCGCCAGGCTCCGGTCGACGGGCAGGGTTGTGCGTTCCCGAGCAGCCATGGCGGTCTCATCCCCCGTGAATCGATCGACTGTGGCTGGATCCAGGCAAGCAGAGCCATGATTAGCGCGTCAATATGTGGTGACTTAATGCCTGGGCGTGGCCTGAAATAGGCGGGTAGGCCGAGAAGCCCTCGTTGACAGGGCATCAACTCTGTGCTCGAGTGGCGCTCGTGCTCCGGCGCCGGTCTTCGGCGCCGTCGGGATCGAGACGGGGGATTCGTGATAGCACCTATCTATGCCCTCATGCCTGGATTAAATTCCGCTGTCGGCAAAAACTCTTCATGTTTACGTTTACGGTGATGGTGGTGTGCCACCGTATGCCGTCGGCTTTCGGCCGAGTGGATGGCGAAGATGACTTCCTTGCCGCTCAGGAATGCGCCAAGCAGGCTGTTCGAATAGTCAACACTGACATCCTGCCGACCGACAGGCACACAGCGCCGCGGCAGGACCTCTTCCAGACGACACTGGTTCGCGATGGCGCGTCTGACGCCGGCCGGCTGCGGTGGTAGCGCCGTGGGCTTTCTGCGTCCGAGAGACCTGACCGAGGCCCTGGAGCTGCGGCGTCATCATCCCGGAGCCTGGCCGGTGGCCGGCGGGACCATCGTCATGCCGAAACTGAACACGGAGGGCGAGCGTCCGGCGGCGCTGTTCTGCGCCCACCGTGTGGTGGTCGACGTTGATTCGGAGCTCGGCCGGGTCCGGGTGGTCGACCTGGCAATGGTGCAGGACGTCGGTCGGGTGCTGAAGAACCGGATCGAGGCGGAGGGGCAGCTGCACGGCGGGACGGTCCAGGGCGTCGGGCTGGCGCTGTCGGAGGAGCTTGCCGCCCGCGATGGCGTGATCCTCAACCCGGGCTTCGGGGAGTACGTGATGCCCGCAGCGACAGACGTGCCCTCGATGCAGGTGGTCCTGCTGGAGAGCGCCGATGACGAGGCACCTTACGGGTTGCGCGGCGTGGACGAGGTGTCGGCCGTGTCGTCGACGCCCGCGGTGGCCGCGGCGGTCCGGGACGCCACCGGGCGCGCGCTGATGCGGGTGCCGATCCGGCCGTGGGATCTGGTCCCGTGAGCGGCGGCATGGACCACAGCCACGATCGGGTCGTCCTGTGCCGGAGAACCTGGGGCGGCTCGCCGTCCAGCACTCCACGGACGTCCGCGGATTCGAGGCGTTCATGGTGCAGTGCGGGCCGATCACTCACCCTTATCAAGGAGTGACGCAAAGACTTTGGTTTAGATACCAAGTTCGAATACTGCATGGCAATGGCAATGACTGGACGGGGACCTGCTGTGCGTCATGATGTGTTTGCCGATCGCTCGTTGACCGGGCCGGAGTACGGGGCCTGGGTGGCGGGACAATTCGTCGCCGATCCGATCGACCGGACGGCTTTCTGTGTGCTGCGCATTCCGGTGTCGGTCTCGTACGACGCGCTGGAGCGTGCCGTGAGACGGCTCCTTGATCTGCATCCGGTGCTGCGGAGCGCGGTCGGGTCCGGAACGACGCTGGTGAGGCAGGACGTCGGGGAACCGGTCCGCTCCGATGCGACGGCCCGCGCGTTGTCCGAGACCGTGGCCGCCGACCGGATAGCCGTCCTGCGCTCTGCTGACGGCGGTCGTCAGCTCTTCATGTCGCTGCCGTACTTCGCCGTCGACCGGTGGTCGATCCGGGTCATCGCCCGCGACTTGGGCGCACTGTGTGCTGTCGGTGCCGCCGATACCGTCACGGCGGTGCTACCGGTCCAAGACGGCGGCACTTCGAAGGCCGACACCTCGAACACCGGCAGCGAGCAGGACATCGCCTACTGGCATGCCGCATTGGCCGACATCCCGCCGGTGCTGACCCTGCCCAACGCGCTGAGCCGGCCGACGATCGCCTCTCATCGGACGGCCTCGATCCGTCGGCCGTTGCCGGAGGCCGCCGCCGACGCCCTGCGCCGACTCGCGCGGGACCTGTCCTGCGAAGTCCGCGACATGGCCTTCGCCGCCTTCGCGGTGGTGCTGGCCCGGCTCACCGGCCAACGCCACCTCGCCGTCGGGCAGACCTTCGACGGCCGTGCCGAGGCTGCGGCGCACGATATCGTCGGCAACCTCGCCACCACCGTGCCGATCCCTGTCGACCTACGCGCCGATCCGGGTTTCGCCGATGTCGCCGAGGCCGTGCGGACCGCGGTCGCCGAGGCCGCCAACCACCGGTTCGCCGACCTCGACCAGGTCGCTGCTGATGTCGCCCCCGCCCGGGACCCTTCCTGGCATCCGCTGTTCCAGGCGTCCTTCGCCTACGACGACGTCGGGGCCTGGTCGGCTCACTCGGCCCCGGGGGCTTTCGATGTCGTCGCGGCGGCCGACGGCCCGATGTTGACCGATGTCCATCTGCGGATAGAGGACGACGGCGGCTTCACGGCGGTTGTCGACTACGCGGTCGACGCGTATCCAGCGGTAACCGTCGAGACCGTCCTCATGTGCTTGGCCGAGTTACTCACGTCCGCCGCCGCCGAGCCCAAGACGCCGGTGTCGGCGCTGGGGATGCTGCCCGAGGCGGAGCGCCGCCGCCTGGCCTTCGACTGGAACGCCGTTCCTGCCGACTACGACCCCGGCGTCTGCCTGCACGAACTGTTCGAACGCCAGGCCGCAGCCACACCGCGGAGCACAGCGTTGACCGCTGCGGACCGGACGGTCAACTACGGGGAACTGAACATCGCGGCGAATCGACTTGCGCATTTGCTGCGGGCGCGCGGAGTGCGGCTGGAATCCCATGTCGGAGTGTGTCTGGACCACAGCGTCGAGCTCATGTCGACCCTGCTGGGAGTCCTGAAGGCCGGCGCCGCCTACGTGCCGCTCGATCCCGCGCATCCGGCCGAACGACTCAAGTACGCACTGGACCAGACCCGGGCCCCGGTGGTCGTCACCACCTCGGATCTCAAGGCTCTGCTGCCGCCGGAGGTCGAGGCGGTCTGTCTGGACGAGACCGACCTGGCCTCGTACCCCACCGACAATCCGCCGCGGACCGCAGGTCCCGACAACCTGATCTACACGATCTTCACGTCGGGGTCGAGCGGACGCCCCAAGGGCGTCCAGATCAGCCATCGCGGGCTGGTGAACTACCTGCTGTGGGCGATCGAGGGCTATGGCGCGGCCGCCGGGGAACACGGCTCGCTGCTGGTCGGCTCGATCGCGTTCGACCTGTCGATCCCGAACATCTTCCTACCGCTGATCGTCGGCCGGGACGTGCTGATCCTGCCGCCGGAACGCGCGTTGCAGGCTCTGGTGCGCCAGTTGGAGGGCGACGAGGACATCAGCCTTCTGAAGATCACGCCGGCTCACCTGGACGTGCTGCGCGCGCAGATCACGCGGCAGCCGCCGCTGACCGCGGTGCGCACCTACGTCGTCGGCGCGGACGAGGTGAAGCCGGACACCGCCGACCAGTGGCGGCGACTTGCCCCGGACGCGAGGGTGATCAACGAGTACGGCCCTACCGAGACGGTGGTCGGCTGCTCGGTGTTCGAGGTGCCTGCGGACCGGGCCGCCGGCAGCATCGTGCCGATCGGGCGGCCGATCGGCAACATGACCATGTACGTGCTCGACGACCATCTGCGGCCGGTGCCGGTCGGCGTGGTCGGCGAGCTGTGGATCGGCGGCGTCGGCGTGGCCCGCGGCTACCTCGGCCGGCCGGCCGCCACCGCCGAGAAGTTCCTGCCCGATCCGTTCAGTGACCGGCCCGGTGCGCGTTTCTACCGCAGCGGCGACCACGCGCGAATGCGGCCCGACGGGGAACTGGAATTCCTCGGCCGGATCGACCACCAGGTCAAGATCCGGGGCTACCGGATCGAGCTGGGCGAGGTAGAGGCGAACCTGCTGACCCATCCCGACGTGAGCGAGACGGTGGTCGCGGTCCGGGAGGACAACCCGGGCGACAAGTATCTGGCCGCTTACTTCGTGCCGCGTGGCGAGAGCGGGGTGGGTCGCCAGGAGCTGCGCCGGTTTCTGGCCGAGCGACTGCCCGACTACCTCGTCCCGCGGGTCTACGTGCCCCTGGACGAGTTGCCGCTGAGCCCGGGCGGAAAGGTGGACCGGCGCCTGCTGCCCAACCCGCGACACAAGGCGGTCGACAGTGCCGGCGTCGATGCCCGTGCCGAGACCGACGAGCCTGACGGCCCCGTCGAGCAGGCCCTGGCCGGGCACTGGCGGAAGGTGCTCGGCGTCGACACCGTAGCCCGGACGGACCGGTTCTTCGAGCTCGGGGGCGGACGGCCGACCGCCGTGCGTGCTGCGCAGCTGGCACGGGAGGCGGGACTGCCGGTGGATGCCCGCATGATCCTGCAGTGGCAGACCGTCGCTGATCTGTCCGCATACCTCGGCTAGCCGCAAGCGGACCGGTATCCCGACGTGAGGACTCGTGGAGAGAACGTGACCATGCCCGTGGGGAACATCGAGAACGAGGGCGGTGCTCCGGACGCCGCAGCCGTCGAACGCTGGATCGTCGAGCACGTCGCCGACCTCGCGCGACTGCCGCGCGACCGGGTCTCGGCGACCGAGCCGTTCCTGGACTACGGCGTGTCCTCCAAGGACGCGCTGGTCCTGCTCGGCAAGTTGCAGCAGCTGATCGGCCGGACGTTGGAGCCCAGCCTCCTGTGGGAGTATCCGACCGCGCGCCGGCTCACGGAGTTCCTCACCGGACCCGGTCGCGACCAGGCGCAGGACCGGGCTCAGGACGGACAGCAGGGTCCTGACGAGGCGGCCGAACGGGAACCGATCGCCGTCGTGGGCCTGGGCTGTCGTTTCCCGGGTGCTTCCGGCGTCCCGGCCTACTGGCGGCTGCTCGCTGAGGGCCGCGACGCGATCGGCGGCCCGGCTGACCGCGAGGAGATGCTCGGCATCCACCCGCCTCATGGACTGTTGGACGACGTCTCAGGGTTCGACCCGGAGTTCTTCTCGATCTCCAACCGCGAGGCGCACCACATCGATCCTCAGCAGCGGTTGGTTCTGGAGGTGGCTTGGGAGGCGCTGGAGCACGCCGGGATCGTCCCGGCCACGTTGGCCGGCACCGACGTCGGAGTGTTCCTCGGGATCAGTAACGTCGACTATGCGCGGCTGAACGTGCGCCGCGGCACCGACGTCGAGCCCTACGACGCCACCGGCCAGTCGCCGACCATCGCCGCGAGCCGGTTGTCGTACCTGCTCGACCTGCGCGGACCCGCCGTGGCCGTGGACACGGCGTGTTCGTCGTCCCTGGTCGCCGTGCAGCTGGCCTGCCAGAGCCTGTGGTTCGGGCAGAGCCGGCTGGCCCTGGCCGGCGGGGTGAACCTGATCCTGAGCCCAGACCTGACCGACGCCTTCGACCGGGCCGGGATGCTGGCCGCCGACGGCCGTAGCAAGGCGTTCGACGCCTCGGCCGACGGCTACGGCCGGTCCGAGGGGTGCGGCGTCATCGTGCTCAAGCGCCGGTCGCAGGCGCTGGCCGACGGCGACCGGATCCTGGCGCTCATCCTGGGCGGGGCCGCGAACCAGGACGGGCGCAGCAACGGCCTGACCGCGCCGAACGGGATGGCGCAGCGGGAGGTGCTGCGGATGGCCGCGCGGGACGCCGGGATCGAGCCGGACGCCGTCGACTACGTCGAGGCGCACGGAACCGGCACCCCGCTCGGGGACCCGGTCGAAGCCCGGGCCCTGGATGCGGCCCTGGCCGCCCACCGCAGCGACGCCGACGCGCTGGTCGTCGGTTCGGTCAAGGCGAACATCGGCCACACCGAGTCGGCGGCCGGAATCGCCGGGCTGATCAAGGTCGTGCTGATGCTGCAGCACGGCGAACTCGTCCCGCAACCGAACCTGACGGCACCCGGCTCGGCGCTGGACGTCGGCAACAGGATCCGGTTCGCCGACGTCCGTTGCCCGTGGCCCCGGCGCGGGGGACCGCGCACGGCCGGGGTCAGCTCCTTCGGCTTCGGCGGGACCAACGCCCACGTGGTGTTGCGGGAAGCCGGGCTCGGTGAGTCCACCGCGGGCGCGGAGCCGTCGGAGAGCGGCGGAGCGCACCGGGTTCTGACACTGAGCGCGCGGACCCCCGAGGCCTTGACCGACCTCGCGGCCCGCTACGCCGATTTCCTGACCGAACCCGATGCGGTGCGGTTCGCGGACGTCACCATGGCCGCGAACACGACCAGGACCCGGTTCCGACACCGGCTCGCGGTCTCGGCCGAAGCCGCGGAAACAGCGGCGAAGCAGCTGACGGAATGGGCCGGACGCGGGCAGGCCGCCGGGGTGTATCAGGGGTCGGGCGCGGTGTCGGGCAAGCTCGCCTTCCTGTTCTCCGGCCAGGGTGGTCACTACCTAGGGATGGGCCGGGAGCTGTATCGCAGACATCCGGCGTTCCGGGCCGAGATCGACGCCTGCGACAGAGTGCTGCGCGGCCGTCTCGGCGACACGCTGTCCTCCGTGCTGTTCGGCGCCGACGAGACGGTACTGAGCCGGGCGGGCGTCCTGCAGCCGGCGCTGTTCGCCGTCCAGTACGCGCTGGGCCGCCTGTGGCAGTCGTGGGGCGTCGGACCTGATCTCGTCCTGGGCCACAGCCTCGGTGAGCTGGCGGCGGCGGCGATCGCCGAGGTGTTCGACCGGGACGACGGCCTGCTGTTCGCGGTCGAGCGCGGTCAGGCGTTCCAGGAGCACGTCGAGCCGGGAGCGATGACGCAGGTGCTGGCCGACGAGCCGACCGTGCTGGACCTGATCGCGACGACGGTCCCTGACGACCGGGTCGCGGTGGCGGCGGTCAACGCTCCCCGCGCCGTCGTGGTCGCAGGTCCCCTCGAAGCGGTGGAGCGGCTGCGCGCCGAGTGCGAGCGGCGGAGGGTCGGGACCATGCCGGTGGCCACCAACTATGCGTTCCACTCGCCGATGGTGGACCCGGCCATGGACCGGGTCCGGGCGGCGGCCGACCGAATGGCCTACGCGGCGCCGACGATCGCCATGATCGGCGCCGCGACCGGCAGCCCGCTGACTGCCCCGGACGCCGACTATTTCGCCACGCAGCTGAGCCGACCGGTGCGGTTCGCCGACGCCCTGCTCCAGCTGGAGGCCGCGGGTTGCGACACCTACGTCGAGGTCGGTCCGCATCCGGTGCTGCTGGGCTTCGGGCGTCGCACCCTGGCCGGTGCGACGTGGCTGCCGTCCCTGAAGAAGGGCAAGGACGACTGGTCGGTGCTGATGGACAGCGCGGCCCGGCTGTCCGCCGCCGGCCGGGAGATCCAGTGGCCGACGGTGCATTCCCGGCTCTCCGTCCCGCGGATCCCGTTGCCCACCTACCCCTTCCAACGCAAGCCCTATTGGCTGCCCGCCGTCCAGGCCCGATCGGAGATGAGTATGGCCGTCCTCCCGGCCGCACCTGGCCGTGCGGACCAGGTGCTCGATCAGTTGACCGCCTTGGTCGGCAAGCTGTTGCAGGCCGATGTCCCGCTCGATCCGGACGTCCCATTGCTGGAGCTCGGCGCCGACTCGATGACGATGTTCGAGACCCTGCAGACGGTCCGCAAGGAGTTCGGGGCCGCGCCGCCGGTGAGCCGGCTGTTCGATGACGTCAATACCCTGCGACTGCTTGCCGGATACCTGATGGAGCACGCTCCGATGGATGCCTCGGCGCTCGCCGAGGTCGTGACGGCGGTCCCCGACCCGGTCGCCGTTCCGGCTGCCGTCGCTGCGATCCCCGCGACGCCGGTCGCCGCGTCGGGATCGGCCGCACAGCGGTTCCTCGACGTCCATGCCCAGGTGATGGCCCAGGCGTACGAGCTGCTCAGGTCGGACCCGGCGCCCATCCCGACGTCGGCCGGGGCACCGGCCCAAGCCCAGGCGATGGCCGCAACGGAGCCTGCTCCGGCCCCCGTGCAGACCCCGGCCACGGCGGAATCGGCTGTGCCCGTTCCGGTGTTGCCCATGGGCGGCATGGCCCCGGCGTCCTCCGGCCGGCCGACCCGGCTGAGCCCGCGCGCCGAGCGTTATATCGAGGAACTGGTGGCCCGGTTCTGCGAACGGACCGCGCGCTCGCGTGCCCACGCGATCAGCGAGCGTGTGCACCATTCCGACGCCCGGCACGCGCCGCGCGTCGACCTCCTCCTGCGAGATACGCACTATCCGCTCGTGGTGGAGACCTCGGACCGGGCGCGCCTGGTGGACGTCGACGGCAACGAGTACCTCGACCTCACCATGGGCTTCGGCGTGAACCTGTTCGGCCACAACGTGCCGTTCATCACCCGCGCCATCACTGGCCGGCTCGCCGCCGGGATGCAGCTGGGACCGCAGCCCGCCCTGGCGGCAGAGGTGGCGGACCTGATCTGTGAGATGACCGGCAACGAGCGGGCCGTGTTCTGCAATACCGGTTCCGAAGCCGTCATGGTCGCGATCCGGATGGCCCGCGCGGTGACCGGCCGCAGCAAGATCGTCACCTTCACGGGGTCCTACCACGGCGCCGCCGACACGGTGATGGCGCGCCAGGACGTGGCCGGTGCGGTCGGTGCTGCGGCGCCGCTGGCCCCGGGCATCATCGAGGGCATCGGCACCGAGGCTGTGGTGCTGCCCTACGGCACCGAGGCCGCGCTGCAGGCGATCCGGGAGCGGCTGCCGGAACTGGCCGCCGTGCTCGTCGAGCCGGTCCAGAGCCGGCGTCCCGACCTGCAGCCCCGGGAGTTTCTCGCCGAGCTTCGGCGAATGACACGCGAGGCCGGCGTGGCCCTGATCTTCGACGAGGTGATCACCGGCTTCCGCATGCACCAGCAGGGCGTGCGCGCGCTGTTCGGGATCGAGGCCGACATCACCACGTACGGCAAGGTCATCGGCGGCGGCCTGCCGCTCGGCGTGGTGGCCGGCCGCCGGGCCTTCCTCGACACGATCGACGGTGGCACCTGGTGCTTCGAGGGAGCGCCGCCGGACGGGCTGCGCACGTTCTACATGGGGACGTTCTGCAAGCACCCGCTGGCGCTGGCCGCGAGCCGGGCGGTCCTGCACGAGCTGCGGCGGCGGGGGCCGGTGCTCCAGCAGGAGCTCGGTGACCGCGTCACGGCCCTGGTAGGCCGGTTGAACGAGGCGTTCACTCGGCTCGGCGTGCCGATCGAGGTTGTCTCGTTCGGGTCACTGTTCCGGTTCCGGCTCGGTGGGCGCGCCGTGTCGTCAGAGGTCCTCGAAGTCTTCTACCTGGCTCTCCTGAACGCCGGCGTCTACATCTGGGAGGGGCGCAACTGCTTCCTGTCGACCGCGCACACCGACGAGGACGTCGCGCTCGTCGAGAAGTTGATCCTCGGCGTGGTCGACCAGATGCTGGAGAACGAGCTTTTCCCCGGCGTGACCGGTCCTGCGGACGCCGCAGGCCCGGGTGACCCGCCCGGAGCACCGCGCCCGGAGGCGGACCGGTCCGCGCCCGCCGCCGACATCGGCGTGTACCCGCTCAGCGAGGTCCAGCAGGAGCTGTGGATCCTCGACCAGCTCGGGGTCGACGAAGCGCGGGCCTACAACGAGAGCGTCCTGCTGAGACTGGACGGGCCGCTGGACCCGGCTCTGTTGCGCGCTGCGGTCACCGAAGCCCTGGCCCGCCACGACATCCTGCGTACCGTGATCGCGCCGGACGGCCGCAGCCAGTCGGCGCTGCCGTACGGCTCCGTCGAGGTGGTGTCGGTCGATCTCACGCAGACGCCCCCGGATCAGAGGGACGCCGCACTGAGCACCTGGCTCGACCGGCAGGGCGAGCGGCGGTTCGACCTGGTCGCGGGCCCGCTGATCGACGCCGCGGTGCTTGAGCTCTCCAAGACCGATCACTGCCTCTACATGTCCGCGCACCACGCCGTCATCGACGGCTGGTCCTTCGCAGTGCTCTTCGACGAGGTCGGCCGGATCTACAACGCCCGCCGCACGGGTGGCACGCCCGAGCTGGCCCCGGCCCCGCGCTACGCCGACTTCGTCCGCCGCCAGCGGGAACGGGTCGACGGCGACCAGTGGCACACCGACGAAGAGTACTGGCACCGGCACTTCGCGACCGGCATCCCGGCGTTACAGCTGCCCACCGACCGGCCGCACGGCGCGGCCGTCACCTACCGCGGCGGCCGGGTGGTCCGTCCGCTCGGCGAGGGGGCGGTGCGCGGCCTCAGCGGAGTCGGGCGCCGCCTCGGGGTGACGCCGTTCACCGTGCTTCTCGGCGCGTACGCGATCCTGCTGCACCGCCTGAGCGCCCAGGACGACCTGGTGGTCGGGGTCCCGGTCGCGCAGCGCGCCCACGAGGACGCCACCCGGCTGGTCGGGAACTGCAGCAATGTCGTTCCGGTCCGGAGCATGCTCGGCGCGCGCGAGAGCGTCCGCGACTATCTCAAGCGCCTGCAGGCGAGGCTCGTCCAGGCCTACCGGCACTCCGACTTCCCGTTCTCCCGGCTGCGCGGACGCCTGGCCCAGGACGGCAACTCGGTGCGCACACAGCTGTTCAGCACCCTGTTCAATCTGGACCAGGACGTCTCGACGCCGGAGTTGGAAGGCGTGCGCGCCACCGTGGTGCTCCCGCCGCGCCGTTACTCCCCGGCCGAGCTGGAGGTCGACGTCCGGCTGCCCAACTCCGGCCCGGCGACGGTCAGCTTCACCTACAACTCCGACCTCTTCGACGAGTCCACGGCCGAGCGCCTGGCGGAGCTGTACGAGCTCATCCTGGAGGAGGTCCTGAGCGAGTCGGCCGGCACGGTCGCCGCGCTGCCGATGGTCCGGCCGGACCACGAGGCCGAACTGCTCGCCCGGACCCGGGGTGCGGTCGCCGCCGAGCCGGCCGGGGACTCGGTCGTCGACGTCTTCCAGGCCTGGGCCGCGCGGTTACCGGACGCCGTGGCGGCCGTGTCCGGATCGCACCGCGTGTCCTACGGCGACCTCGACCGCCGCGCCAACCGCATAGCCCACGCCCTGCTGCGCCGAGGGGCCGGCCCCGAGACACGGATCGGTCTGGCCGCCCGGCGCGGCGTGCCGATGCTGGCGGCGGTGCTGGCGATCTGGAAGGCGCGCGCCACCCTGGTCGTGCTCGATCCCGACGCCCCGCCCGCGCGCCGGGACGCCATCGTCACGGACGCGGCACCGGCGCTGGTCCTCGCCCAGGACCGGGGCGTACCGGTCCCGGGCGGGTACACCGGGCCGACCCTGTTCCTGGACGATCCGGAGATCGACGGCGAGTCGTCCGAGGACCCGCGCCGGGCGCCCGTACCGGACGCGCTCTCCTACATCGTCTACACCTCGGGCTCCACCGGCCGGCCGAAGGGCGTGATGGTGTCCGAGCGGGCTCTGCTGGCCCGGTTGCGGGGTTGGACCGCGGCCTACGGCCTTGGATCCGGTGTGGACTCCGTCCTGCAGATGGCGAACGGCGCGTTCGACGTGTTCATCGGCGACGTGGTGCGGGCCCTGGGCTCCGGCGCGAAACTCGTCGTCTGCCCCCGCGAGGCGCTGCTCGATCCGCCGCGGCTGCTGCGGCTCATCGACGAGGAGGCGGTGGTCTGCGCCGAGTTCGTGCCCACGGTGCTGAAGGGGCTGGCCGCGCACGTCGCGGGTCTGGGCCGCCGGCTCGACACCATGAAGGTACTGATTGTCGGCTCGGAGACCGTCTACAACCAGGACCTGGAAGCGGTGCGGTCGGTGCTCGGCGGGTCCACGGTCCTGGTGAACTCCTACGGGCTCGCCGAGGACACCGTCGACACCACCTTCCACGTCTACGGGGAGCGGGACCGAGAGCGCCCGCACCGGTCGCCGATCGGCCTGCCGTACCCGAACGCCGAGGCGTACGTGCTCGATGAGTGGATGCGGCCGTTGCCGCCCGGGGTGCCGGGGATCCTCTACACCGGCGGTGTGGGCGTGGCCCGCGGCTACCTCGACGATCCCGCGCTCACCGCCGACCGGTTTGTCCCACATCCGTTCAGCGCCTTGCCCGGGGCTCGGCTGTACCGGACGGGCGACGCGGTCCGTCTGGTGGCCGACGGCGATGCACTCTCGATCGAGTACCTGGGCCGGTCGGACCGACAGGTCAAGATCCGCGGGAACCGGGTGGACCTCGGCGAGGTCGAGGCCGCCGTGCGGGCCGTCACCGGGCTCGCCGAGCTCGCTGTCATCGACCGGGGCGCCGACTCCGAAACGCGTCTCGTCGCCTACCTCGCGACCGGCGGGCAGGCCGATCCGATGGACGTGGCAGCCCACGCGCGGCTCCGGAACCTGCTTCCCCCGTACATGGTGCCTTCGGCGTTCGTGGTGCTGGACGCCCTGCCGTTGTCGCCGAACGGGAAGCTGGACGTGGCGGTGCTGCCGGCGGTGTCGGAGTCCGCGCGGGTGACCGGCGTGGAGTTCGTCGCCCCGCGCAGCGACACCGAAGAGGCTCTGGCCGGGATCTGGGCCGAGGTGTTGGGCCGCGACCAGGTCGGCGTCCACGACGACTTCTTCCTGACCGGTGGCCATTCCTTGCTGGCTACGACGCTGATCGCCCGCATTCGCGAAGCGTTCCACGTCGAAGTGCCGATCCGGGCGGTGTTCGAGGCGCCCACGGTGGCATCGTTGGCCGAACGGTTGGCGGCCGGCGACGGGAACGGCGTTCGGGCCGGGGTGGTTGCCGGCCCCCGTCCGCAGGTGGTGCCGCTGTCGTTCGCGCAGTCGCGGCTGTGGTTCCTGAACCGGTTCGAGGGCCCGAACCCGGTCTACAACATCTCGATGGCGCTGCGGCTGACCGGGGATGTCGATCTCGCCGCGATGCGTGCGGCGTTGGCCGATGTGGTGGGTCGGCACGAGGTGCTGCGGACCCGGTTCATCGAGCTTGACGAGTTGCCGCAGCAGGTGGTGATGCCGCTCGGCGAAGGTGTGCCGCCGATCGTCTACGTCGATGCGGGCGCAGATACCGACCGGTTGCTGGCACAGGCCTGCGAGGTCGACTTCGACATTTCGGTGGACCTGCCGCTGCGGGTGTGGCTGTTCCGGGTCCGGCCCGACGAGTTCATGCTGCTGGTCGTTCTGCACCACGTGGCCGGGGACGGCTGGTCGATGGCACCGCTGGCGCGGGACATCGGCGCGGCGTACGCGGCGCGGCGCGAGGGCCGGGAGCCCTCGTGGTCGCCGCTGTCCGTCCAATACGCCGACTACACGGTGTGGCAGCGCGAGATGCTGGGCTCCGAGGACGATCCCGAGAGCTCGGTGTCCAAGCAGCTGGCGTACTGGCGCGCGGCCCTGGCCGCAGTGCCGGCGGAGATCCAGCTGCCGACCGACCGGCCGCGTCCGGAGGTGGCCTCGGGCCGCGGTGGCAGCGTGCCGTTCACGATCGATCCGGAGCTCACCCAGCGGCTGCGGCAGCACGGCCGGGAAGACGGCGCCAGCTTGTTCATGGTCGTGATCGCGGCGTTGGGCGGTCTGTTCACCCGCCTGGGCGCGGGATCGGACGTGGCGATCGGTGCGCCGCTCGCCGGGCGTACGGACCCGGCGCTGGAGGAGCTGGTCGGCTTCTTCGTCAACACCCTGGTGATGCGGGTCGACACCGAGGGGAGACCGACGCTGCGGGATCTGGTGGTCCGGGTGCGGGACACCGCCCTGGCCGCCTACGAGCACCAGGACGTCCCCTTCGAACGGGTCGTCGAGGAGGTCAACCCGCCGCGCTCGCTGTCCCGGCACCCGCTGTTCCAGGTCATGCTCGCCATGCAGAACACGCCCCGCTACGATGTCGGGCTCCCCGGGCTGCGGATCGTCGAGGAGCCGACGCCGACCACGACCGCCAAGTTCGACCTCTTCTTCGACCTCGCCGACACCGAGGACGGCGGGATCGACGGAACGCTGGAGTTCGCCCGCGACCTCTTCGACGAGGCGAGCGCCGCGATTCTCGCCGACCGGTACGTACGGATGCTGACCGCGCTGGCCGACGACCCGGACGCCGTACTCGCCGATGTCGACATCCTGTTGCCTGGGGAGTACGAAGGCCTCCTCGTCGACCGCAACCCCGAGCTTGCCGTGGTGGCAGGGGACAGCGCCCTCGCCTTGTTCCAAGAGCAGGTGCGACGGACGCCCACGGCCCCCGCGGTGGTGTTCGAACCGGCCGGGGCGGGTTCGGCGGTGCTTCTCGATTACGACGCGCTGAACCGGCGGGCGAACCAGCTCGCCCGGTTCCTGGCCGCGCGTGGCGCCGGTCCGGAGCAGATCGTCGCGATGGCGCTGCCGCGCTCGCCGGAGATGGTCACGGTCTTCCTCGCCGCCATGAAAGCGGGGGCGGCGTACATGCCGCTCGACCCCGAATACCCGGTGGAGCGGCTGACCTACATGCTCCAGGACGCACGGCCGGTGCTGACGGTGACCCGCTCCGACTTCCCGGCCCCCCTGCCGGAGGGTCTGTCGCCGGTGCGGCTGGACGATCCGGACACCCTGGCCGCGATCGTGGCACTCGACGACAGCGATCTCACCGACGCCGACCGGACCGGTCCGGTCCGTCCGCAGAACCCGGCCTACCTGATCTATACCTCCGGGTCCACCGGCCGCCCCAAGGCCGTGGTCATGCCCAACGCCGGCCTGCACAACCTCCTCGCCTGGCACCGGGCGACCGTCGGCAAGCGCCCCGCCGGCCGCATGGCACAGTTCACGGCCATCGGCTTCGACTTCTCCGTGGAGGAGATCCTGGCGCCCCTGGTGTCGGGCAAGTCGCTGGCCGTCCCCACCGAGGCGGTGCGGGCCGACGTCGCGGAGTTCGTGCGCTGGCTGGACCGGCTGGAAGTGACCGAGCTGTGCGCACCCACCCTGGTCCTGGAAGCGGTCTGCGACACCGCCCGGATGCTGGGCACCGATCTGCCGGCCCTGGTGGATCTGCTGCAGGGCGGCGAGGCGCTGCGAGTCTCCGACCAACTGCGATCCTTCTTCGCCGCGGTGCCGGAGCGCCGCTTGCACAACATCTACGGTCCGGCCGAGACACACGCGGTCACCAGCCACACGCTGACCTCCGACGACAGCGACTGGCCGGTGTCGGTGCCGATCGGATCTCCGATCGCCAACACCCGGGTGTACGTGCTCGACGAGAACATGCGGCCGGTCCCGGTCGGAGTGCCCGGTGAACTGTTCCTGGCCGGGAACGGTGTGGCCCGCGGGTACCTGAATCGCGCCGGGCTGACCGCCGACCGTTTCCTGCCGGATCCGTTCCACGGCGTCGGCGAGCGGATGTATCGCACCGGGGACCTGTGCCGGTGGAACCGTGACGGGGTGCTGGAGTTCCTGGGCCGGACCGACCGGCAGGTGAAGATCCGCGGGTTCCGGATCGAACCGGCCGAGATCGAGGCGCGCCTGCGCTCCCGGCCCGGGGTCACCCAGGTCGCCGTGGTCGCCCGCACCGAGCCCACCGGGAAGGTCCTTGTCGCCTATCTCACCACCGATCGATCCACCCCGCCGGAGCCTGCCGAACTGCGTCGGGTGCTGTCCGCCGACCTGCCGGACTTCATGGTGCCCTCGGCGTTCGTAGTGCTGGACACCCTGCCGTTGACACCGAACGGAAAGCTGGACATCGCGGCGCTGCCGACCGTTTCGGAGTCCGCGCGGGTGACCGGCATGGAGTATGCGGCGCCGGGTACCGATGTCGAAAAGGCCCTGGCTCGGATCTGGGCCGAGGTGTTGGGGCGGGACCGGGTCGGCGTCCACGACGACTTCTTCCTCGCCGGTGGCCATTCGCTGTTGGCGACGACACTGGTCGCGCGCATACGGGAGGACTTCCGGACCGAGCTGCCCATCAGGGCGGTGTTCGAGGCGCCGACGGTCGCGCTGCTCGCTGAGCGGTTGGCCGCCGGTGGCGGGACCGGCAGGGTTCGGGCCGGTGTGGTCGCCGGTCCGCGTCCGGACGTGATTCCGTTGTCGTTCGCGCAATCGCGGCTGTGGTTCCTGAATCGCTTCGAAGGCCCGAACCCGGTCTACAACATCCCGATGGCGCTGCGGCTGACCGGTGATGTCGACCCCGCCGCCCTGCACGAGGCGTTGGCGGACGTGGTGGGTCGGCACGAGGTGCTGCGGACCCGGTTCGTCGAGCTCGACGACACGCCGCAACAGGTGGTGCTGCCGCTCGGCGACGGCATACCGACGGCGTCCTTCGTGGATGTCAGTGACCGGGGAGACGCCGCCGGTGCCGTCGTCGAGGAATGGGCGGCGCAGGCCTGCGAGGTCGACTTCGACCTTTCGGTGGACCTGCCGTTGCGGGTGTGGCTGTTCCGGGTCCGATCCGACGAGTATGTGTTGCTGTTGGTCCTGCACCACGTGGCCGGGGACGGTTGGTCGTTCGCGCCGCTGGCGCGCGACGTCGGCATGGCCTACCTGGCGCGACGCGACGGCCACGCCCCCGCGTGGTCGCCGCTGCCGGTGCAGTACGCCGATTACACAGTGTGGCAGCGCGAGATGCTGGGTTCCGAGGATGACCCGGACAGCCCCGCGTCGCGCCAGTTGGCGTTCTGGCGTACGGCCTTGGCCGGAGTACCGGCGGAGATCCAGCTGCCGACCGACCGGCCGCGTCCCGCGGTGTCCTCGGGCCGGGGCGGCGGTGTGCCGTTCCGGATCGACCCGGTGCTCACCCGGCGGCTGTCCGCGATCGGCCGGGAGGGCTCGGCGAGCCTGTTCATGGTCGTGCTCGCCGGGCTGGCCGGGCTGCTGTCCCGTACGGGCGCGGGATCGGACGTGGCGATCGGTACCCCGCTCGCCGGGCGTACGGATCCGGCGTTGGAAGAGTTGGTCGGGTTCTTCACCAACACCCTGGTCATGCGGGTCGACACCGACGGTGACCCGACCCTGCGCGACGTGGTCGCCCGGGTGCGGGATACGGCTTTGACCGCGTACGAGCATCAGGATGTCCCTTTCGAGCGCGTAGTGGAGGCGATCAACCCGCCGCGTTCCCTGTCCCGGCATCCGTTGTTCCAGGTCATGCTGGCTCTGCAGAACACACCGCACTACGACGTCGAGCTACCCGGACTGCGGATCGTCGAGGAGTCGACGCCGACCACCACCGCGAAATTCGACCTCTTCTTCAACCTCGCCGAGAGTGAGGACGGAGGGATCGACGGACTGCTGGAGTTCTCCCTCGACCTGTTCGACGAGGCGAGCGCCGCTGTTCTCGCCGACCGGTATGTGCGGATACTGACCGCGCTGGCCGATGATCCCGACGGTGCGCTTGGTGACGTGGACATTCTGCGACCCGGTGAGCGGGAGAGCCTGCTCACCGGTCGCAACCCGGAACAGGTCGCGATGGCCGGCAGCAGCGTCGTCGCCCTGTTCCAAGAGCAGGTGCGACGGACGCCCACGGCCCCCGCGGTGGTGTTCGAACCGGCCGGGGCGGGTTCGGCGGTGACGCTCGACTACGACGCGCTGAACCGGCGGGCCAACCAGCTCGCCCGGTACCTGGCCGCGCGCGGCGCCGGTCCGGAGCAGATCGTCGCGATGGCGCTGCCGCGCTCGATCGACATGGTCACGGCCGTGCTCGCGGTGGTGAAGGCCGGAGCGGCGTACATGCCGGTGGACCCGGACTACCCGATGGACCGGCTGACCTTCATGCTGCAGGACGCGCGGCCGGTTCTGACCGTGACCCGGTCGGACTTCCCGGCCGCGGTGCCGGAGGGCCTTCCGGCTCTGCACCTGGACGATCCGGACATCCTGGCCGCTGTCGCGGTGCTGGACGACAGTGATCTGACCGACTCCGAACGCACAGGTCTGATCCGGCCCCAGAACCCGGCTTACCTGATCTACACCTCCGGGTCCACCGGCCGCCCCAAGGCCGTGGTCATGCCCAACGCCGGTCTGCACAACCTCCTCACCTGGCACCACCGGGCCCTCCCAGGCGGCGCCGGGGAGGTCGTGGCTCAGTTCACCTCGCTCAGTTTCGACGTCGCCGCCCAGGAGATCCTCGGCGCCCTGCTGTTCGGCAAGGCCCTGGCCGTTCCGACGCAGGAGACCCGGCTGGACCCGGCGGAGTTCGTCCGCTGGCTCGACCGGAACGCCGTCACCGAGGTCTACGCTCCGAACCTGGTTCTGGAACTCGTCTGCGCGGAGGCGCTCAAAGCCGGCCTCCCGCTGCCGTCTCTGCACCATCTCGTGCAGGCCGGAGAAGCGCTGACGCCCAGTGAGCAGATGCGGTTGTTCGTCTCGGAGCTGCCGGAGCGCCGACTGCACAACCACTACGGTCCGGCCGAGACACATGTGGTTACCCACTGGACCGTGGGAGGCCCGGAAGGTACGGACTGGCCGGTGTCGGTGCCGATCGGATCTCCGATCGCCAACACCCGGGTGTACGTGCTCGACGAGAACATGCGGCCGGTCCCGGTCGGAGTGCCCGGTGAACTGTTCCTGGCCGGGAACGGTGTGGCCCGCGGGTACCTGAACCGCGCCGGGCTGACCGCCGACCGTTTCCTGCCGGAGTTCCACGGCGTGGGCGAGCGGATGTATCGCACCGGGGACCTGTGCCGGTGGAACCGTGACGGGGTGCTGGAGTTCCTGGGCCGGACCGACCGGCAGGTGAAGATCCGCGGGTTCCGGATCGAACCGGCCGAGATCGAGGCGCGCCTGCGCTCCCGGCCCGGGGTCAGCCAGGCCGCCGTGGTCGCCCGCACCGAGCCCACCGGGAAGGTTCTTGTCGCCTATCTCACCACCGATCGATCCACCCCGCCGGAGCCTGCCGAACTGCGTCGGGCGCTGTCCGCCGACCTGCCGGACTTCATGGTGCCCTCGGCGTTCGTAGTGCTGGACACCCTGCCGTTGACACCGAACGGAAAGCTGGACATCGCGGCGCTGCCGACCGTTTCGGAGTCCGCGCGGGTGACGGCGGAGTACGTCGCACCGCGTACTCCCACCGAAGGGGCCCTGGTCCGGATCTGGGCCGAGGTGCTCGGCCGGGAGCAGGTCGGCGTCGACGACGACTTCTTCCTGGCCGGCGGGCACTCGCTGTTGGCGACCACGCTGATCGCCCGCATCCGGGAGGCCCTGCACACCGAACTGCCCATCAGGGCGGTGTTCGAGGCGCCAACCGTCGCCGGCCTGGCGAGCCGGATAGACGCCTCGACGACCCGCACCGACCCCGAAGACCTGGCCGAGATCGACGCCCTGCTGGACGACCTCGAACGGCTGTCCTCCGACGGCGCCGGGCCCGACGACCACTGATCACCACCGACCAAGACACCGACCATCACCCAGACAGGAAGACACCTTGGACGCCACCGATCGTGACGACGAGCGCACGTACCGCGTAGTGGTCAACCACGAGGAGCAGTATTCGATCTGGCCCGCCGACATGGAGATGCCGCACGGCTGGGCCGACGCCGGCTTCGGCGGCGCGAAGGCGGCGTGCCTGGAGCACGTGGCCGAGGTCTGGACCGACATGAGGCCGTTGAGTGTGCGCCGCGCCATGGAAGAGGACGCCGCGCGATGACACCGAAGTTCTACTGCCGTGGATACCGGGTCGCCGAGCTGCGCCGGTTCGAGGGCTGGGCGTCGTTGGCGCTGGCCCCACAGGACCGCCTGGGCGACGACGATGTCGCCTACGTCTGGGACGACTTCACCGTGGTGGACAACCCCGTCGTCGCCGATGCGGCCACCCTGGTGGCCGCGCCCACGGACGACTGGCGGGCGTTCTGCCGTACCGAACTCGGCTTCGAGATCCCCGAGGGCCTGCTCGAAGACGCTCTCGGAGGGTCGTAATACCGTGAACCGGTCGTTCTGGCTGCTGTGGTCGGCCTCGACACTGTCCGCGCTCGGCGACGGCATCAGGTACGTCGCGTTCCCGCTCATCGCGACCACCTTCAGCAGCGACCCGCGCGCGGTCTCGCTGGTGTTCGTCGCCGGATACCTGCCGTGGCCGCTGTTCGGGCTGCTGGGCGGGGCGGTATCCGACTGGTACGACCGGCGATCCCTGATGCTGCTGGTCGACCTCGGCCGGGCGGTGGTCATGGGCGCGTTCGCGATCGCCGTAGCAGGCGTCGGCGGGGCGATCGCGGTGCTGATGACGGTGTCGTTCCTGATCGGCACCGCGGAGACCGTGTTCGACAGCTCGGCGTCGGCGATCGTTCCGCAGTTGGTGGCGCCGAAGGATCTGGAACGGGCCAACTCCTGGCTGTTCTCGGCGCAGGCCGCGGCCTCGACGCTGGTCGGCGCGGTCGTGGGCGCGGTGCTGTTCGCCGTGTGGCGGGCCGGGCCACTGGTCACCGCCGCCGCGTGCTTCCTCGTCGCGGCCGTTCTGGTCGCCGCGCTGGCCCCGGTGGGCCGTCCGGCCGACTCGGCCGGTGCGGCTGACGCCGCCGACACAGTCGGCGCGGTCCGGCCGGGCCTGGCCGGCGATGTCCTGACAGGACTGCGGTGGCTGGGGCGGCATCGGCTACTTCGGACCGTCTGCGCGCTGGTGACGGTGCTGAACGGGGTCACCGCCGTCGCGGAAGCGGTCCTGGTGCTGTACGCGGGGAAGGTGCTGAACCTTGGTGACCTTGGATACGGCGTGCTGCTGTCGGTGCTCGCGCTGAGCACCGTGGCCGGTTCCGGGGTGGCGCCGAAGGTCCGGAAGCTGACCGGCTATCCGGGCGCACTGGTCGGCGGCGCGGTGCTGATGGGCGGCGCGGTGCTGCTGGCCGGGCTGACCTCGAACCTGCCGGCCGCGATCACCGCTCTGACGCTCGCCGGTCTGGCCAACGGCATGTGGAACGTCGTCGCGGTCTCGCTCCGGCAGCGGATCGTGCCCGAACACCTGCTGGGCCGGGTGACGAGCATCTACCGCACCATCGCCCTGACCGCGATGCCCGTGGGGGCCGGCCTGTCCGGGGTCGTCGCCGAGCACTACGGCCTGCACGCGCCCTTCGTCGTCGGCGGTCTGCTGCTGGTGGCGGCCGGGTTGGCGAGCGCGCCGGAGATCGTCTCGGCCTCGCGGCAGCTGGTGTTCGAAGGCGGCGATCAGGCTGCGAGGACGTCATGAGCCGGACATCGGAGGGCCGGCCGCGCACTGTCCCGGCTTCCCGCGCACCGGTGCGGCAGATCTGCTTCCCGCACGCGGGCGGTTCGCCGACGGTGTTCCGCACGTGGCGGGCACGGCTGCCGGGCTCGATCGAGATGGTGGCCGTCCGCTTCCCCGGACGTCCTTGGAGCCGCAGCAAGGCGCCGCCGTCCTCGTTACGGCAGCTGACGGCGCGCATGGTGGACTTCCTTGTCCCGCTGCGGGACCGGCCACCGGTCCTGGTCGGGCACAGCATGGGCGCGACTGTCGCCTTCGAAGCCGCGACGGTACTGGAGCAGCGGTTCGGGATCGACGATCCGGGGTTCCGCGAGGTGTTCCTGCCTGTGCTGCGCGACGATCTGCGGTTGCTGGAGAACCATCCGGGACCGCAGACGTCGCCGGTCACGTCCCGGTCACCGCGTTCGCGGGCCTGGACGACCCGGTCCGTGGCCCAGACGAGGCAGTCCGCCGGCGACGATTCACGCGCGGGCGGTTCGCCCAGCGCACCTTCACCGGTCGCCCCTTCGATCTCGAGGATCAGGGGCCTGAGGTCGCTGCGGCGATCGCTCGGGAGCCGGCGGGTGCCGAGGCCGCCGGGTTCCCGGGCGCCCCGGCCGGTCGTTCTGATGTGGCTTGGTGAGCATTGATGCGGACGGAGACTTCCATGCGGCTGGATGAGGCGGCGCTGCTGCGGCGGGTGAACGAACTCGCCCGGATCGGCACCGGCCCCGACGGCGGGGTGAGCCGGCCGGGGTTCAGCGCGGCCGACCGAGCGGCGATCGACTACGTCGCCGGAGAAGCACGGCGCGGCGGACTGGACGCGCGCGTCGACCCGGCGGGCAACCTGCTCCTGGGCCGGGAGCCATTCGGTACCCGACCGAGCCTGGTCATGGGCTCGCATCTGGACACCGTGCACAACGGCGGACGTCTGGACGGCGCCTACGGCGTGCTGGCCGCGCTGGCGGTCGTCGAGGCGCTCATCGTCGACCCCCGTGCGCTCGAACCGGTGGCGGTCGCGTTCGCCAATGAGGAGGGCGCGTTGTACCCGCAGCCGTTCTGGGGCTCGACGGCGTTCGCCGGCGGGGCGGAACGGCTCGCATGCGATCCCGTGGACCGCGAGGGCCGGTCGCTGCGCGAACCGTTGCGGCAGGTCGGCGGCGATCTCGACGCGGTGGCCGCGGCGGCGTGGCCGGACGGGACGGTGGCGGCGTACCTGGAGCTGCACATCGAACAGGGGCCGGTGCTGGAGCAGGCGGGCATCCCGATCGGCGTGGTCGAGTCGATCGTGGGCCGCCACGTCTTCGAGGTCGAGGTCACCGGCCGGGCCGGGCACGCCGGCACGACGCCGATGGAGTACCGCCGCGACGCCCTGGTGGGTGCGGCCGGACTCGTCACGGCGGTGCGGGACATCGCTGCCGAGCACCGGCACTGCCGGGTCGCGACCACGGGTGCGCTGCACGTCCAACCCGGTGACACGAATGTCGTCCCAGGCTCGGTCCGGCTGACGACGGAGGTGCGCGACACCTCGCAGGACCGGCTCGACGCGGCCGAGCGGGCGTTGCGGCGGGAGGCGGCCCGGCTCGCCGACGCGACGGGCTGCCGCTTCGAGGTCCGCCGGACCATGCGCGTCGCCCCGGTGTCCACCGACCCGGGCCTGGCCGACCTGATCGCGACCGCGGCGAAGGAGTCCGGATACGCCACGACGACGCTGCCCAGCGGCGCCGGCCACGACGCCCAGATCGTCGCCGGTATCGCGCCGATCGGCATGATCTTCGTCCCCAGCCGGGACGGGCTCAGCCACACCCCCGCCGAGGACACCGCCCCGGACGACCTCGTCGCGGGGGCCCGGGTCCTGCTGGCGTGCGCGAAGCGGCTGTGCTCGGGATGACGCCGCCCCGCCGCTGGCCCACGACACCGTGACGACCGACACCGAGAATGGATCAATCACCGATCATGGACGCGACAGGATCCGTGCAGACGACAGACCAGTCCTCCGATTCCCTCGATGATGTCCGTCGCCGCATCGAGCAACTGCCGCCCGCTCAGCGGGCCCGGCTGTGGCAGCGGATGTGGGAGCGCGGCCTGTCCGGCGGCGCGTACAGGGCCGACGAGGCCTCGGCCACCGCGCCCTCGTCGTTCACCCAGCGCCGGATGGTGGTGCTGCACGAGACAGACCCGGACAGCGCGGCCTACAACAGTCCCGCGCCGGTGGCGCTGCACGGGACCATCCGGCCGACGCTGATCGAGGCCGCGCTGAACGACATCGTCAGGCGCCACGCCGTGCTGCGGACCTCCCTGCCGATCGTCGACGGCGAGCCGGTGCAACACGTCGCTGCGCACACCCGCCGACGGCTCGTGGTCGTCGACCTCAGCGGTCTGACACCCGAGCTCCGAGCGGCAGAGAGCGACCGGCTGGTGCGCGCCGAACAAGGCACGCCTTTCGACCTGCGGCACGGGCCGCTGGTGCGGTTCCACCTGGTTCTGCAGTCACCGGTGGAGGCACTGCTGCTGACCACGTTCCACCACGCCATCGTCGACGGCTGGTCGTTCTCGGTCTTCGCCCGGGAGTTCGCGGAGTTCTACGCGGCCCGGCTGGAGGACCGGCCGGCGACCCTGCCGCCGTTGCGGCTGCAGTACGCCGACTACGCCAGGTGGCAGAACGACTGGCTGGAGACCGAGGAGGCCAAGCGGCAGCAGGCCTACTGGGTCGGCCGCCTCGCCGGGGCCACCGAGCAGTGCGCTCCGCCCCCCGACCACACGCGCACCGCGACTGTGACCCGCAATGGCGAGGTCTGCCACTTCCTGCTTCCGCCCGCCATGGCCCAGCAGGTCCATCGGCTGGCGGTGGACTGCGGGGGCACGCCGTTCATGGTGCTGCTGGCCGCGTTCCAGGCGGTGCTGGCCCGCTTCACCGGGCACGACGACGTCCTGGTCGGCACCCCGGTCGCCAACCGCCGGTTCCACGGGTTCCACGACCTGATCGGCTTCTTCGTCAACTCCCTGATCATCCGCAGCCGCCCGCACGGCGCGCTGAGCTTCGCCGCGTTCCTGGCCGAGGTCCGCGACGCCTGCCTGGCCGCCTACGACAACCAGGATGTTCCGGTGGACGTCCTGGCTCGGCTGCTTTACCCCGAGCGGCAGGCCGGCCGCAATCCGCTCTACCAGGTCAACCTGGCGTTCCACAACACGCCGGAGACCGTCACGACCGCGGAGGGCCTGGTCATCACCCCGCTCGACCTCGATCACGACGGCGCCCGCTTCGACCTGGACCTGGTGGTCCTGGAGACGGAGCAGGGGATGGAGTGCTCGCTGATCTACGCGGCCGACCTGTACGAGCGCTCGACGGCGGAGCAGATCGCGGACTCCTTCCAGACGCTGCTCACCGCTGCGCTGGCCCAGCCCGGAACAAAGCTGGAAGAACTGCCGATCCTCACCCGGAGCCAGACCGCCGTCCTTCTCGCCGATGCCGCGGGCCCCGAGCTGCCGCTCCCGGCCGACACCGCACTGCACCACCTGTTCGAGCGGCAGGCTGCCCGGACCCCGGACGCGACGGCGGTCAGCGACCCGGCCGCCCGCGACGTCACCTACCGCGAGCTCGATCGGCGGGCCAACGGCGTCGCGCACCTGCTTCGGGCCCAGGGGGTACGCCGTGGGGACGTGGTCGGCGTGCTGTTGGACCGCTCCGCGGACGCGGTCGGCGCGATACTCGGCGTACTGAAGGCCGGAGCTGCCTTCCTCCCTCTCGATACCGGCTATCCCACGGCCCGGTCGGCGCAGATGATCGCCTCCAGCGGTGCGGCCGTGGTCCTCACGTCGGCGGCGTACCACACGTCGTGGGAGGGAGCCCGCGCCGTCCTGGTCTCGGACGCGGAGCCTTCGGAGCAGGCACCGGCTGTCGGCGGGGACGACCGTGACGGGGCGTACGTGATCTACACCTCCGGTTCGACCGGCACGCCCAAGGGCATCCTGATCGCTCACCGTCAGGTGGCGAACTATCTGCTGTGGGCTGCGGAGCACTACCGGGTGGCCGAGGGCGACGGTGCGCCGCTGCACTCCTCGCTCGGCTTCGACCTCACCATCACCACCCTGTTCGCCCCGCTGCTGTGCGGGCAGCGGATCGTGGTCGCGGACGATGGCGGCCCGACGGCGGAGGCGTTGTTGCACTGGGCGCGGCGCGCGGAACAGGCGAGCTTCGTGAAGCTCACCCCGTCGCATCTGCGGATGCTGAGCGACACCGGTCAGAGCTTCGACGCCGGAGGGCTGGTGATCGGCGGCGAGATGCTGCACGGCAGCGCGGTGCTGCCCTGGCTGGCCGGACCGCGGCGCACGCGGCTGTTCAACGAGTACGGCCCGACCGAGGCATCCGTGGCCTGCACCGTCTACGAGGCCACCGCCGACGTCGACCCCGAGGGGCCGGTGCCGATCGGCCGGCCGATCGGCAACACGCGGGTCCATGTGCTCGACGACCGAATGCGGCCGGTGCCGCGCGGTGTGGCGGGCGAGCTGTACATCGGGGGCGTCGGGGTCGCGTACGGCTATCTCGGCCAGGGCGGGCAGACGGCCGAGCGGTTCGTCCCCGACCCGTTCGGCGGGAACGGCGGGCGGCTGTACCGCACCGGCGACTCGGTGGTGGTGCGGGCCGACGGTGAGCTGGTCTATCTGGGACGCCGGGACCGCCAGGTCAAGGTACGCGGGCACCGGATCGAGCCCGACGAGATCGCGGCGACACTGGCCGCCGCGCCCGGCGTCCGGCAGGCAGTGGTCGACCTCGTGGACGACCGGTTGACAGCCTTCGTCGAACCGGCCGACCCGCACGAACCCGCCGATTCACCGGAAACGGCCCACCTGGCCGAGCTGATGGAGCGGGTCGAACAGTGGCGGATGCTCTACACGGATACGTACCAGGATCTGGACCAGCCGCAGGACTCCGACGCGGAGTCGACGGCGCTGACCGGGTGGACCAGCAGCTACACCGGCAAGCTGCTGGATCCGACGGAGATGGGGCAGTGGCTGGACGAGACCGCCGGGCGTATCGCCGGCCTCGGACCGCGGCGGGTCCTGGAGATCGGTGCTGGAACCGGCATGATCGTGGAGCGGATCGCGCCGGGGTGTGAGTCCTACCGCGCGACCGACTTCGCGCAGGCGTCCGTCGACCGCCTACGCCGTATGTTCGAGGCGGACGGACGGGTCGAATGCGAGGTGGCGGCGGCGCACGAGGCGGTCCGGGACGGGGACCGCTTCGACGTGGTGGTCATCAACTCGGTGCTGCAGTACTTCCCCTCGGTGGGATACCTGCTGACCGTGCTGGACCGTGCGGTGGGGGCGCTGGAGACGGGCGGCCGCATATTCCTCGGCGACGTCCGCAACCAGGTGCTCCAGCCGCTGTTCCGGACCAGCGTGCGTTTGTTCCAGGCGCCACCGGCCGACCAGGTCGACGAGATCAGGGCGCGCGTCGCGGCCGATCTCGCCGACGAGGAGGAACTCTGCCTCGACCCCCGGCTGTTCGACGCGCTGCGGGGACGCTGGCCGCGGCTGAGCGGTGTGCGGGTGCTGCCGAGGACCGGCGGCTACGACAACGAACTGAGCCGCTACCGCTATGACGCCGTGCTGACCTTCGACGGACGGGCGGAGCCCGACGGCCTCCGGTGGGACTGGTCGGGCGGGCTCGGAGGCGACGCTCTGGCGGGACGGTTGGCCGAGGAGCGCCCGGAGCGGGTTACGCTGCGCGGCGTTCCGAACCGTCGGCTGGCCTCGGACCGGCGGCTGCTGGCGGCGTTGGCGGCGGCCCCGGCGGCCGCCACGGCCGGTTTCGTCACCGGTCAGGCCGATGGGGGAGAGGATGACTCAGGCTTCGGTGAAGAGCTGGTCGTCGCCGCTGCCGGGGCCGGTTACGACGCCGAGCTGAGCTGGGCCGAGGGACATGCGGACGGCGCCTATGACATCGTGCTGCGCCGATCGGACGCCGCTGCGGATGCCGCGGGTGGCCTTGGGCTGTCGACGGTCGGCGCTGCCGATGCAGACCGTGACGCCGTGCTGCGTCGGGCGGGCGCGGGTGCGGATGCGCAGCGGTCGCCGGCCGACGCCACCGATGTGGTTCCCGTCGCGGACGACTGGCGTCGCTACGCCAACGACCCGTTGTGGCGTGAACGGCGGTCCGGTCTGGTGGACGCCGTCGCGGACTTCGCCGCCGACCGGCTGCCGACTGCCATGCGGCCCGCGCGATACGTCCTGGTCCGCTCCATGCCGCTGACGGCGCACGGCAAGTTCGACCTCGCGGCGCTGCGCAGGACCGCGGTGATCAGCCGGGCCGGTGCCGGGCGCGCCGCACGGTCGGGGACACGCGGCCGCCCGCTGACGGTGCTGGAGGCCCGGATCGCGGCGATCTGGGAGGAGCTGCTGGGCCTCGACGGGATTGGCGCGGACGACGACTTCTTCGAGCTCGGTGGCCACTCGCTGCTGACGTTCCAGGTCCTGCACCGGTTGCGGAAGACGTTCGGCGTCGAGGTCCCCACCCGGACGATGTTCGAGCGGCGGACTCTCGCCGAGCTCGCCACGGTGGTCGCCGCGGCGGACGCCGAGACTTCGGGGCCGAGCCCAGCGGGTGCTGAAACGTCGGCCGATCCGGGTGTCCTGTCCTTCGCCCAGGAACGCCTGTGGTTCCTGCATCAGCTCGACCCCGCCTCGACCACGTTCAACGTGCCGCTGTTCGTTGCCCTGGACGGGCCGGTGGACGTTCCGGCGCTGGCGCGCGCGGTCCGGGAGGTCGCCGACCGGCACGACATCCTGCGGACGGTGCTGAAGTCGCACCAGGGGCGGCCGTTCCAACGGGTCCTGGCCCCCGGGAGCACCCGGCTGGTGGTGATCGATCCTGCGCCGGACGCCGGGACGGAAACCGACGCGCTGTTGCGCGTCGCCGCGCGCCGTCCCTTCGACCTGGCGCGTGAGCCGGCCCTGCGGGCGTGGCTGCTGCGTCGCGGTCCGGATCGGCACGTCCTGATGCTGTTGCTGCACCACATCGCCTACGACGGGTGGTCCGCGCAGATCCTTTTCGACGAGATCACCGCCCGCTACGCGGGCGAGCCGTTGCCGTTGCTGCGTGCGCAGTACTCGGACTTCGCCCGGTCCGAGCGCGGGCAGGACTTCACCGCGCACCGTCACCATTGGCGCGGCCGACTGGCCGGGATCCTGGATCTGCCGACGATCCCGTTGGACCGGCCGCGGCCGGCCCGCTCCACCGGGGAAGGCGCGGCGCTGCCGTTCCAACTGCCCCCGGACGTGGTCGCGGGGCTGCGGGTGCAGTGCAGCACGGAGCAAGCGACGCTGTTCATGGCGCTGTTGGCCGGCTCCTTCTGCGCGCTGCACGCCACCACCGGCCAGACCGACGCGGTCGTGGGCATCGACGTGGCGAACCGGCCCGGTTCCGACGCCGAACGGCTGGTGGGGTTCTTCGTCAATCAACTGGTGGTCAGGGCCGGTGTGAGCGGCGAGCAAAGCCTGCGCGAGCTGCTGCGGCAGGTGCGCGACACCTGTATCGACGCCTACGCGTACCACGAGCTGCCGTTCGAGCAGGTGGTGCGCCTTGTCAACCCGCCCCGGAGCCGCAATCAGAGCCCTCTGTTCCAACTCAAGCTCTCGCTGAACGCGGCCGTGCGGCAGCCGGCGCTGCCCGGGGTGACGGCGGGTGTCGTCGACGTCGGGGTCCAGGCCCGCGCCGACCTCAGCCTGAACCTCGAAGAGCACGCCGACGGCGGGATCAGCGGCGTCCTGGAATACGCCGCCGAGCTCTTCGAGGAGTCGTCCATGGCCGGCTTCCTGGGCCGCTACCTGGCCTTCCTGGAGGCGCTGGCGGTGTCGCCCGGAACGCTGCTCGGGAACGTCGAAGTCACCACGGGAGGGTGAAGCGCCGATGACGCAAGAAGCGATGACCACCGGTCGCGGGACGGAGCAGACGGTCGCCTCAGTGGTCGAGATCTTCGAAGATCTGCTGGGCGTCAGCCCGATCCTGCCCGATGAGGACTTCTTCGACGCGGGCGGCCATTCGCTGCTGGCGGTGCAGCTCGTCGCGCGGGTCAACGCGGCCTTCGCGACCGACATTCCGCTGTCCGCGTTGTTCGACACCGACGGTGCGGACGGGGTGTCGCCGACGGCGATCGCGAGGCTGGTTGCCGGGGACGCGGGGGCACAGGGCTCCGATCTGGTGATGCTGGCACGCGGCGTCGGCGTCGGGGCCGGCTCTGCCCGCGACGCTCGGATGGTGTGCGTCCCGCCTGCCGGCGGCGAGGTGGTGAGCCTCCGCGAGTTCGCGGCCACGTTCGCCGAAGCGGAGACCGCGGGGACTGTCCAGGCGTTCCAGTTCCCGCCGATCGCCCCGGGAGAGGACCACGGCATCGGCGCACTCGCCGCCCGACTGCTCGCTGCGCTGCCGGATGACCCGGCGGACCAGACGGTCCTGCTGGGGTGGTCGATGGGCGGCATCGTGGCGTTCGAGGCCGCCCGGCTCCGGGCCGCGGCCGCGCGCGTCCCGGCCCACGTGGTCCTGGTGGACAGCTACCCGGCCGGCACGATCCCGGACAGCGACGACTTCGGAATCGTCCCCGGGCTCGTCGAGGAGCTCCAGGCGGCGATCGGCCACCGGGTCCCGGTGGACCTCGCGGCGGCGCGGGCCCTTCCGCTATTGGAAGGTGTAGAGCTGGTCATGTCTGCCCCGGCCGGGCTGACCGATGCCGAGCGTGACGTCGTCCGGGCGAAGGTGCTCATGCTCGAAGCCCACGTCACGGCGGCGCGCGCGTACCAACTGCAACCGTATGAGGGTCCTGTGACGCTGGTTCAGGCTGCCGATACCGATGCCGGACAGCGCGACGCCGCACGGCAAGCCTGGCAGGCCGTCTGCCGTGACCTGCGCACGGTCGTCGTCCCCGGCCAGCACCTGTCACTGTTCGGCCGCCCCTACGTCGAAGGCCTGGCGCGGGCGGTGCTGGAAGCCGTCGGGTAACGAGACGCCTGAAGAGACTGAACGGGGGTGGGGCGATGGTTGACATCGTCCGAGAACTGGTTCCGTGGTCCGAGCGGGGGCGCACCCTTTGCGGTGGCGACCGTCGTCGGGACCGCGGGCAACGCACCGCGCCTGCCCGGGGGGGGGCCTTCGCGGTGGATGCCGCCGCAACCGTGGTCGGCAGCATCGTCGACGGCTGCGTGGAAGGAGCCGTCTACGAGCTCTGTCAGGAAACCCTGTCCGGCGTACCGCGGTGGGTGGAGCATTTCACCTCCTCGGACGAGGACCCGTTCGACGTGGGGCTGATCTGCGGCGGCACCGTGGACATCCTCATCGAGCGCGTTGATCCGGCGGCGGCTCGCTCGGAGCTCACCGCCTCCCTGGCTGCCGCCGCCGCCCGGCGCCCCGTGGCCCTGGTCCGCGCGGTCGCCGAACCCGCCGGGTGTCTGGGCCGCGTGCTGCCCGCACCGATTCCTCGACTCCGTCGGCTTGATCGACTACCCGGGGGATACGTGGGCGGCGGCGCCGATGTACCGCTGCGGGACCGGATGCGGCCGATTCACGACCAGCCCTTCCCTCACGACTTGCCCGTTCCGCCACGGAGCACATTTCGCCCACGGTCTGCGCACCCGGCCATATCCCTACTTGGAGAATCACCTTGGAAACCACTGAGACCACCCGCATCATCGACGCTCCCGCTGTGGCGGCCGTCGTCGCACACGTCGGCCTGGCCCGGCTGTTCGAGCTCGCCATCGAGAGGGTTGAGGCGGTGTCGACGGCCGAGGCCGCAGGCGTGGTGCAGCAGAAGGAGCGCGACGGCTTCCGGTTCACCACCCCGTTCCCCGGCTTGCTGGAGTGGATGTCGGCGGTGCGCCACGGCTCGACCGTCTCGGTGAAGGCGGTCGGCTACAACCCGCACAACCCGGCCAAGAACGCCCTGCCCACGATCCTGTCCACGGTGCTGGCGTTCGACTACGACAGTGGCCATCTGCGCACCGTGATCGACGGCACGTTCACCACCGCCCTGCGGACCGGTGCCGCTTCGGCCGTGGCCAGCAGGGCCCTAGCCGACCCCGGTTCGCGGGTGCTGGGCCTGGTCGGCTGCGGGGCCCAGGCGGTGACCCAGCTGCATGCCCTGTCCCGGGTCTTCCGGTTCGATGAGGTGCTGGTCAGCGATGTGAACCCGGCCGCGGAGAACAGCTTCGCCAGCCGCGCCCGGATGCGGCCCGGCCTGGTCCGCAGCGTGCCATTGGCCGAACTGGAGGCGCAGGCGGACGTCATCTGCACGGCCACTTCGGTGGCGCCCGGGGACGGGCCGGTGATCCGGGGCGAGAGACTGAAACCGGCTGTGCACCTCAACTGCGTGGGCTCCGACATGCCCGACAAGACCGAACTCCCACGGGAGCTGCTGGACCGGGTGACGGTCTGTCCGGACCACCACGTCCAGGCCAGCAAGGAAGGCGAATGCCAGCGGCTGTCCGCCGACGCGATAGGTCCGTCGATCAGCACCGTGCTGGGCGATCCACGACGGTACGCGGGGCTGCGCGCCGAGCGCACTGTCTACGACTCGACCGGACTGGCCATCCAGGACCTGGCGATGGTGGAGCTGTTCGACGAGCTGGCCCACGAGCTCGGCATCGGGAGCCTGATCCGCGTCGAGGCCAACAGCGGTGACCCGTACGACCCTTACGCGTTCCTGCCCGCGGACGTCACGAGCGGGTTCGGAGCATGATGGCGACCCGCTGACCGGGCGGTGTCGGCGGCCTGCTCACAGTGGCCGCCGACACCGCTCCGACCTGCTGCCCGCGTACAAGTGAACGTGGCTCTGGGAGATTTGCGTCACCGGGATCACCACGGGGGCGCGGCCTGGTCGGTGCGGTGGCGCTGGCCGCTCATGATTCGCTTCTGGAGTTTCACGTCGGTGAGGATGTCGACCGGGCGATGGTTGGACGTGTCGATGAGGATCGTCGCGTAGGTCCGCCCCGTCGAACGGCGCACTCGTCGACGCCGAGGTGCAGCACCGGCCCCGGGGACGGGAGCGGCAGAGCGCGACCCGAGGTGGCGGTCGCCGAGCGGGTTGATCAGGTGGAGGGAGAAGGGCAGATCGGGCGGGTCTGCTGCAGGTTTGGGTGACAGGTTCGGTCACGCGATCTGGAGGGCCGGTGTGGTCGTGACGGTCTCGAATCCGATGGGTGTCAGCCGGCCGAGCGAGGCTTGCCTGCGGCGTCGGTGGTAGGTCCTCTCGGTCCAGGTCACGATCGCGATCCGTAGTTCCTCGCGGGTGGCCACGCCCGACGATCGAGGACATTCTTCTGCAGCAGGCTGAAGAACGACTCCATGGCCGCGTTGTCGCCTGCCGCCCCGGCCCTCCCTGTCGAGC
>NZ_JBFAAD010000053.1:0-36195 GCF_040639555.1 Streptomyces sp. NPDC023838 | reverse complement strand
GCGTCAATACCAAGACCAACGGGTCGTGCGTCAGATACGGGGGCGAGCAGGGTTCACCCGCGCCCCGAGGGGGTGCGGGGCACTGTCACGCCACGGGTCACACCGGCTCCAGGAACTCCAGCCGGTTGCCCACCGGGTCCTCGGAGTAGAACCGTTTGTGCCCGGGCAGGTTCTCGTCCCAGACCACCTTCGCGCCCCGCTCCGCCAGGCGGCGCGCGAAGGTCTCTATGCCCGTGACGAGCAGCCCGGGATGGGCTTTGGCGGCGGGCCTGAAGTCCTCCTCCACACCCAGGTGGAGCTGGACCGGCCCGTACGCGAACCAGCAGCCGCCCCGGGCCGCGAGCACCGGCGGCTTGGGGACCTCGGTCATGCCGAGGACCCCCGCGTAGTACGTACGGAGCATGTCCTCGCTGCCGGGCGGTGCGGCGAGCTGGACGTGGTCCACTGCGGCGAGCATCAGCGGTCCTTCCTTCGCGCGACGGCGAAGATCCGGCGGAACGGGAAGACCGTGCCGTGCGGGCCCGGCGGGTACGCCCGGCGCAGCAGGTCGCGGTATTCGGTGAGGAAGGCCTCGGTGGCCTCCTCGTCGTCGGCGAGGGCGGTGAGGGCCGGGCGCAGGGCGGTGCCCTTGACCCAGTCCAGGACCGGGTCCTCGCCGGGCAGCAGCTGGGAGTATGTCGTCTCCCAGACGTCCGCCTCGCAGCCGAGGTCGGTGAGGCGCAGCAGGTAGTCGGCGGGGCCGAGGATGTGGACGTAGCGGCGGCCGTGGTCGCCCAGCCGGGCTCGCCAGCGCGGTGACTCGCAGAGCTCGCCGAGCAGGGCGTGGCTGGGCGAGGTGAAGTTGCCCGGGACCTGGAAGGCGAGGGTGCCGCCGGGGGTGAGGCCCTCGATCCAGCAGGCGAAGGACTCGGGGTGGTTGGGGACCCACTGGAGGGCGGCATTGGAGACGATCAGGTCGTACGGCTCCTCGGGCGTCCAGTGGGCGAGGTCGGCGGGGCGGAAGTCCAGCCAGCCGCCGCCCGCGGTGGTGCCCGCGTGGTCCTTGTCGGCCTGGGCGAGCATCTCGGGCGAGAGGTCGAAGCCGGTGATGCGGGCGTCGGGCCAGCGGTCGGCGAGCAGTGCGGTGACGTTTCCGGGGCCGCAGCCCAGATCGGCGATCCGGGCGGGCGGGCGGCCTCCGGGGCCCGGACGGGCGTCCGGGGTGCGCGGGGCGACCACGCGCCGGGCGCCGGGTGCTCCACCGGCTGCGGCCGTGTCGGCGGCGGCCGCGCCGGCGGAGCCCGGCAGGGCCGGGATCCTCGCGAGCAGATCGAGGAAGGGCCTGGTGCGATGGCTGGAATGGTGCAGGTACTGCTGCGGGTCCCAGAGGGGAGCGGGCAGCGGGGCGGACGTCCGGGCGGACGTGGCGGTGGACTCCCGGGGCGGCGCCTCGACGGACTCCGGGACGAAATCGGAATGCATGTTCGAGCCCCCTTACAGGGTACGGCTGGCCGAAACGGGACAGGGTCCCGGGCCCTCCATGCCCAATGGTGGGGCTTTATATATCTTGACGTCAAGAGACTTCATGTCGACAGACCCTCTACACTGATCGACATGGAGGACGAGGTCGACCGACTGGTCTCAGCATGGCGCCGCGAGCGCCCGGACCTCGACGTGGAGCCGCTGGAGGTGCTCAGCCGCGTCAGCAGGCTGGCGCGCCACCTCGACCGGGCCCGCAGACTCGCCTTCGCCGAGCACCAGCTGGAGCCCTGGGAGTTCGACGTCCTGACGTCGCTGCGGCGCGCGGGCGCCCCCTACCAGCTCTCTCCCGGGCAGCTGCTCACGCAGACGCTGGTCACCTCCGGCACCATGACCAACAGGATCGACCGGCTCGCCAAGAAGGGCCTGGTCGAGCGGCTCCCCGACCCCAGCGACCGGCGCGGAGTGCTGGTCCGCCTCACCCCCGAGGGGCGCGACCGGGCGGACCAGGCACTGGCCGGGCTCCTGGAGCAGGAGCGGGCCATCCTGGCCCAGCTGTCGCGCACCCAGCGGGGTGAACTGGCCGGGCTGCTACGCCAGTTGACCGCCCCGTTCGACAACATCCCCGGCTAGCTCGGCCGGCCCCACCCCGGCCCGGCGGGCCAGGGCGACGGCGGCCAGCGTGGAGTGCACTCCGAGCTTGCCCAGCACGTTCTGCATGTGGGTGCGGACCGTGTGCGGGGAGAGGAAGAGGCGCTCGGCGACCGCCTTGCGGCCGAGCCCGGCGACCATGCACCGCAGCACCTCGCGCTCGCGCGGGGTCAGCGACTCCACCAGGCGCTCGCTCTCGGTGCGGTGCTTGCGGGCGGCCGTGAGCTCGCGCAGCACGCCGGTGAGCAGGGCGGGCGGCAGATGCGTCTCGTCCCGCAGCACGCCCCGGATCACCGCGAGCAGCCGCTGGAGCGAGCAGTCCTTGGCGACCCAGCCGGACGCCCCCGCCTGGAGGGCGAGCGCGGCGCGGCGCGGGTCGTCCTTCTCGGCGAGCACCACCGTACGCACGGCGGGCTGGCCCGAACGGACCCCGGCGACCAGCGAGATGCCGTCCACCAGGCCGTCGGCACCACCGCCGTCCGGCACCGCCCGGGCCACCGGGGCCCCGGCGAGCGCGCCGAGGTCGGCGTCGACGAGCATCACGTCGAAGCGGCGCCCCTCGGAGGCCCCCCGCTCCAGACAGCGCAGCGCCGCCGGGCCGCTGCCGGCGGCCGCGACGTCGACGTCGGGCTCGGCCGCCAGGGCGGCGGCCAGCGACTCCGCGAAGATTCGGTGGTCATCCACCACGAGAACCCGGATACGAACCACAGACACCCCCATGCGTCGGGGAACGGACCGGCCGGGGCACGGCGCCCGGAAGGGGGAGCACGGCAGTCGCGCGGCCGCCGCCGTGGACTGACTGGTACCCCACCCCGGGCGTCGTACCCGACTGTCTCGCCCCCTGATCAACACCGGCCCCCACCGGTGCTGTGCTTCAGAGTAGGGCTGTCAGCCGGAAGCGGAAGGTGATTTGCAGAACTGATTGACCGGGTTGTTTAGGGTGTGACCCATGTTTCGTTTTGAGGCGGAAGTGGACAAGGCCCGGCGGATTCTGCTCCAACAGCGGCTCAAGGACACCAACACGGAACGCTCTTCGGCGCTGCGCGCCCTGCGCGGCACCCCGGACGAGAAGGAACGGCCGCTCCACGTCTGGGCGGTGGACGGCAAGGGCGACCTGGCGGGCGGCCTCACCGGCCGCACCTGGGCGACCTGGCTCCACGTGGACCTGCTGTGGGTGGACCCGGCCCACCGGGGCACCGGCCTCGGCGCCGAACTCCTCGCCCGCGCCGAGGAGTCGGCCCGCACCGACCACTCCTGCGCCCGCTCCCGCGTGGAGACCTGGGACTTCCAGGCGCCGGGCTTCTACCGCAGGCAGGGGTACGCGGTGGTGGGCGAGGTGCCCGACTACCCGCCGGGCATCACGGAGTTCATCCTGACGAAGCGGCTGAAGTGACCCCCGAAGTCACCCGCCCGAAGACCTGGGCCCGTGACCCCCCGAAGTCACCCGCCCGAAGACCTGGGCCCGTGCCCGGAGGGCACCAATAGACACAGTCAGGCGCCGGGCTTCTACCGCAGGCAGGGGTACGAGGTGGTGGGCGAGGTGCCCGACTACCCGCCGGGCATCACGGAGTTCATCCTGACGAAGCGGCTGTGACCGAGGGCGCGGTGTTTGTCTGCCGGTCGTGGTGGGCTGGATGCCGCGCAGCGGCCCTTAAGGGACACGGGGCTGTGACATGTGCGGCTCCGCCGCGTGGGCGCGACCAGCCCCCACCGGCCCGCAGCCGAACGACCACACACCCGCCGCCATGCTCAGCGCAGCCTTCGCGCTCCCGCCGACGGGATCGCCGGGAAGATCCTGGGGGCGGTGTACCCGGCCGTCGCGAACGCCTCCTCGACCGACTTGGTGACCGTGTCCACCGCCGCCGCCTCGGCGAGGACGACCGCCGACCCGCCGAAGCCGCCGCCCGTCATCCGCGCGCCGAGCGCTCCGGCCGCCACCGACGCGGCCACGACCAGGTCCAACTCGGCGCAGGAGACCCGCAGATCGTCGCGGAGCGAGGCGTGGCCCTCGGTGAGGACCGGGCCGGCCGCGCGCGGATCGCCCGCCGCGAGGTGCGCCGCGACCCGCTCCACCCGCTCGTTGTCGCTCACCACATGGCGTACGCACCGACGCACGGTTTCGGAGTCCAGCCTGGCCAGCGCCTCGGGGAGGCGCTCGTACGGAACCTCGCGCAGGGTGCGTACACCGAGCGCCCGCGCGCCCGCCTCGCAGGCGGCGCGCCGGTCGGCGTACGCGCCGTCCCCGAGCGCGTGCTTCACGCGAGTGTCCACGACGAGGAGCGCGAGTCCGTGCGCGGCGAGGTCGAAGGGGACCTGGCGCAGCGAGAGGTCCCTGGTGTCCAGGTGGAGCACATGGCCCTCGGTGCAGCAGGCGGACGCGGTCTGGTCCATGATCCCGCAGGGGACGCCCACGAAGGCGTTCTCGGCGCGCTGTGCCAGGCGCGCCAACTCCGGCCGGGTGAGCCCGAGTCCGTACAGGTCGTTCAGGGCGAGCGCGGTGACGACCTCCAGGGCCGCCGAGGAGGAGAGCCCGGCGCCGGTCGGCACCGAGGACGACAGGTGGATGTCCGCGCCCGTCACCGGGTGCCCGGCCGCCCGCAGCGCCCAGACCACGCCCGCCGGGTACGCGGCCCAGCCGCCGCCGGCCAGCGGCTCCAGGGCGTCGGCGTCGAGCCGGACCACCCCTGCGTCCACGTCGGCCGAGTGCAGCCGCAGCACCCCGTCGCTGCGCCGCGCGACCGCCGCGACCGCCGTGTGCGGCAGCGCCAGCGGCATCACGAAGCCGTCGTTGAAGTCGGTGTACTCCCCGATGAGGTTGACCCGCCCGGGCGCCTCCCAGACCCCCTCGGGGGCCCTGCCGTACAGCTCCTGGAACTCGTCCGCGATGTCAGTCACCGGCGCGCTCCCGCCGCGCGAACTCCCAGGCGTCCGCGACGATCCCCGCGAGGTCCGCGCGGGAGGGGCGCCAGCCGAGCCGCTCGTGCGCGCGGGCGGCGGAGGCCACCAGGACCGCCGGGTCGCCCGGCCGCCGCCCGGCGGTGACCTCGGGCACCGGGTGCCCGGTGACCTTGCGTACGGTCTCGATGACCTCGCGGACCGAGAAGCCGTTGCCGTTGCCGAGGTTGCAGATCAGGTGCTCGCCGGCGGTCGCCGCGTCCAGCGCCAGCAGATGCGCCTCGGCGAGGTCGGCGACGTGGATGTAGTCGCGGACGCAGGTGCCGTCCGGGGTCGGGTAGTCGTCCCCGAACACCGAGATCGACTCCCGCTCGCCGAGGGCGACCTGGAGCAGCAGCGGGATCAGATGCGACTCGGGGTCGTGCCGCTCGCCGCAACCGCCGTACGCCCCGGCCACGTTGAAGTACCGCAGCGAGACGGCCGCCAGGCCGTGGGCGGCGGCCTCGCCGCTGATCATGTGGTCGACGGCGAGCTTGGAGGCGCCGTAGGGGCTGGTGGGGGCGGTGGGGGCGGCCTCGGTGAGCAGGGCGGAGGCCGGTTCGCCATAGGTCGCGGCGGTGGAGGAGAACACCAGCGTGCGCACGCCCGCCGTCCGCATCGCGTCCAGCAGCGCCATGGTGCCGCCGAGGTTGTTCGACCAGTACTTCTCGGGAACCGCCACCGACTCCCCGACCTGCGAGAACGCGGCGAAGTGCAGCACGGCGTCGTACGAGGCGTCGAGCCATCGCGCGGCGTCCTGGACGCGGCCCTCGATGAACTCCGCGCCCGCCGGGACGGCCTTGGCGAAGCCCGTGGAGAGGTCGTCGAGGACGGTCACCGTGTGGCCCGCCTCCAGGAGGTGGCGCGCGACCACGCTGCCGACATAGCCGGCGCCGCCGGTGACCAGGTATTTCCCGCTCATGAACTCGCTACCTCTCGCAGTCGCCGGGCCGCGGCCTCCGGCGGCACGTCATTGATGAACACACTCATGCCGGATTCGGAACCCGCGAGGAACTTCAGCTTGCCGGAAGTGCGGCGAACGGTGAAAAGCTCCAGATGCAGAGCGAATTCGTGCCGGTCGGCGCCTTCGGTGAAGGGCGCCTGGTGCCAGGCCGAAATGTAGGGCGTGGGCGGTTCGGCGTCCCCGAAGATCCGGTCGAAGCGCCTCAAGAGTTCCAGATAGATCTGTGGGAACTCTGTGCGCGCCTCCTCGTCCAGGGCCCGCAGGTCCGGGACGCGCCGGCGGGGGTAGAGGTGCACCTCGTACGGCCAGTGCGCGGCGTACGGCACGAAGGCGACCCAGTGCTCGCCCTCCAGGACGACCCGGACGCGCTCGGCGAGCTCGCGCTCGACCGTGTCGTCGAAGAGGTTGCGGCCGCCGGTGCGCTCGCGGTGCTCGGCCAGGGAGCGGAGCATCAGGGCGGTGCGGGGGGTGGTGAAGGGGTAGCCGTAGATCTGGCCGTGCGGGTGGCCGAGGGTGACGCCGATCTCGGCGCCCCGGTTCTCGAAGCAGAACACCTGCTCCACCTGCGGGAGTTCGGCCAGCTCCGCGGTTCGGTCGGTCCAGGCCTCCAGGACCAGGGCGGCCTGCTCCTCGGTGAGGTCGGCGAAGGAGGCGTCGTGGTCGGGGGTGAAGCAGACGACCTCGCAGCGGCCCGAGTCCCCGGCGAGGGAGGGGAAGCGGTTCTCGAAGACGGCCACGTCGTAGTCGGCGGCCGGGATCTCGCTCTGCCGCCCGTCCCGCGAGGGGCACAGCGGGCACGCGTCGGCGGGCGGGTGGTAGGTGCGGCCCTGGCGGTGGGAGGCGATGGCCACCCGGTCGCCGAGGAGGGGGTCGCGGCGGATCTCCGAGGCGGTGGAGACGGGCTCCAGCGGCCGGCTGTCCGTCTCGTCCCGGACGACGTCGTCCCGCGCGTCGAAGTAGAGCAGCTCACGGCCGTCGGCGAGCCGGGTCGACGTCTTCTTCACCTGCACCTCCATCAAACAGAACCGAACATAAAGAATCACGAGCCAACACCATCAGTCAATGGGAACGACGAAGACGGCCCCCGCACGGGCGTGGGGGCCGTCTTCGGAGAAACAGGTGAAGTCCCGGCTCAGCCCGCCGGGGGGACCGCCCGGTCGAGCAGGCCCGTACGGGCCGCGAGCGCCGCCGCCTCCAGGCGGGAGCCGACGCCCAGCTTCATCAGGACGCGCTGGACATGGGTGCGCGCGGTGGAGGGGGCGATGCCCATGCCCGCGGCGATCAGCCGGGTGTCCTCGCCGTCCGCGACCCGGACCAGCACCTCCACCTCGCGCGGGGTCAGCATCTGGAGCAGCCGCTGCCCCTCGTCGTCCGGCTGCGCGGCCGGGTTGAGCAGCTCCGCGAAGGCGCCCTGGAGCAGCTGAGGCGCCACCGCCGCCTCCCCGGACCTCGCCTTGACCATGGCGCGCTCCACGCCCTCGATGCGCTCGTCGTGCCGCACGTACCCCGACGCGCCCGCGGCGAAGGCGGCGGCGATCCCGCGTGGACTGGGCACCGGCCCGAGCACCACCACGGCCACCTGCGGCCGCTCCCGCTTGATCTTGACGATCGGGTCGAACACCCCCGGCTCGGCGGGCGTGGCCGTGCCGAGCAGACACACCTCCGGCGCCCGCGACACCACCAGCTCGGCCGCTCCCGCGACCGGAGCGGCCGCGGCGAGCACCCGGTGCCCGCGGAGCTTGAGTGCCGAGGCGAGCGCCTCGGCGAGCAGGCGGTGGTCGTCGACCACCATGAGCCGCACGCCCATCGAGCAACCCCCCATCCCCCGGGGCACGTTGCCAACTCCCCTGGCCCGGCCCTCCCTGACCCGGCAAGCTACACGCTTGTTCGACGTAGCGCGCCCCCTACCGGTGAGAAGACGCCCGGATTGCCGAAATCCCCGTCATTCGGGACTACTTGGCGAACGACCGTGTCCGCCCAGGTGAACGCGGCGGCCCCGGCCGCGGAGGGTGCTCCGCGGCCGGGGCCGCCGTGGTGGAGAAGTTGACGCCGTACGAGGCGCGCCGCCGGATCAGCCGGTGCCGAGGCCGACCAGCAGGTACCTCTTCTCGTCGGTCAACGAGCTCGGCTTCATGACCGAGGTGGCCGACATGAAGAGCTTGCCCCCGGCGTACCGGATCTCGCCGTACTCCGGCCCGAACTGCGAGAGTGCGTCGCGCACGGAGGTGTCCGCCGGGTTCTCCAGCAGGACCGTCTGCTTGAAGCTGCCGCCGTCGACGCTCACGATCTGGCTGCCCTTGTCGTACGGGGGCTTCTTGAACGCGATGACGTTGTTGCCGTCCATCCGCAGCGGGTACAGCGAGGAGCCGTCGCCCGCGTCGGCCTTGCCGGGCACGGGCTGACCGGTGGCCAGGTCGAACGCGAGGATCTCGTTGGTCCGGCCGGACCCGCTGCCGCCCGCGCCGTCGTGCTGCTCGGTCGGGACGTACAGCTTGCCGCCGCCCGCGGCGACCGAGGTGCACCGCTCCACCTCGGTGGAGTCGCAGTCGGCGGCGTACTTGTCGCCCGGCGCCGGAATGCGGGCCAGCAGCTTGCCGCTCTTGTCGTCGATCGAGAAGAAGTCCGAGATCCCGCTGCCGTCCCCGGCGGTGTCACCGACGTCGGCGGCCACGACCAGCGGCTTGGTGGAGACGATGTGCGCGTACTGGACACCGGTCGGCATCTTGTACGAGGTGACCGGCGCGCCCGTCTTCGGGTTCAGCGGCTGGATGGTGACCGTCGGGTTGTCGTAGTCGCCGCACTTGCGGACCGCGACCAGCGCCTCGCCGCCGCCGTAACCGGCGTCCTTGCACTGGTCGGTGGTGATCTTCGGCTGCCACAGCAGCTTGCCGGTGGCCAGGTCCCAGGCGGAGCCGCCCGAGGTGCCGCCGGTGGCGACCGTGCCGCCGCCGATGGTGACCTCTTCGTACATCGTCTTGCGGTCGCCGTCCTTGACGGAGTTCGTCCAGGCCAGCTTGCCGGTGGTGAGGTCGAGTACGGCGACCTCGGTGCAGCGCGCGTACTTCTCGCCGGAGGCCTTGGGGCCCTCGTAGACGATCGCGGTCTTGCTGTCGGAGGTGACGTGCGTGGTCGACGCGCAGACCGCGCCGGGCAGCGGCACCTTCCACAGCTGGGTGCCCTTGGCCGGGTCGTAGCCGACGATCTCGTTGACGCCCGACTTGGCGTACACCTTGTCGGTCAGCCAGGAGCCCTCGACGTGGACCATGTCGGCGACCTTGGGCTGCGGCACCTGGAAGAGCACCTTGGAGGCCACGTTGCCGGTGGGCTGCTCCTTGCCGCCGCCCCCGGTCGAGCCGCCTTCCTTGCCGCCGTCGGCGCCCTGCGTGGAGCCGGACTTGGACTCTTCCTTCTTGTCGCCGTCCTTGCCCTTGGCGTACCAGATACCGCCGCCGACGATCAGCGCCACGGCGACGGCCGCCGCGATGATGATCGTCAGCTGGCTGTTGAGCTTCTTGCCGCCGCCGGGACCGCCCGGGGCGCCCTGCGGCGCCATGGGCTGGGTGACGGGCTGGCCTGGATAGCCGTAGCCCTGCTGCGGCTGGCCCGGGTAGCCGTAGCCCGGCTGGCCCGGGGGCGTCTGCGGAGCGCCGTACGCGGGCGCCCCGCCCGGCTGCGGGGCCTGCGGGTAGCCGTACGCCGGGGCCGCCGGCGGCTGGGCCGGAGGCGTGGGCGGCATCGCCGGGGGCGGCGGCGTCGGGGCGCCGAAACCGCCCGCCGGGGGCGGGGTGGGCGCGCCGAAGCCGCCCGCCGGGGGCTCCTGCGGGGCGCCGAATCCTCCGGCGGGGGGCGGCGTCGGCCCGCCGGGCGGCTGCTGGGGCGGCTGGGGGGGCTGGCTCATGACGTACGTACCTCTGCGGAAGGGAAGTGGGCGGGAGCGGGCGCGTTCATCAGTTGCCGAACCCCATCAGGGCCTTCTCCTTGGTGTCGCCCTTGGGGCTGGACACCCGGCCGTTGAGGATGAAGAGGCGGCCGTCGCGGTAGGCCACGTGCTTGGAGAAGAAACCGTTCTCGATGGAGGCGGTGGACGCCGGGTTCTGGAGCACGGTCTTCGGCTGACCGCCGGTCGCCGCGATCTCCGCGACCGCGCCGCCCTGCTCGGTGGTGGGCGCGACGTAGGCGAAGACCTTGCCGTTCTCGGCGCTCAGCGGCAGCATCGTGCGGTCGCTGCCGGCGGTCGAACGCCACTTCTCCTTGCCCGTGTTGAGGTCGAACGCCACGACCGCGTTGGTGCGCCCGAAGCCGTCGCCGGAGCTGCGCTTGGGCTCGGTCGGAATGTAGAGCGTGTTGGCGTCGGCGGCGGTGCCCAGGCAGCCCTGGAGGTCACGGTCCATGATCGCCCAGCCGCACTCGGGCTGGAAGCTGTCCTTGCTGACCAGCTCGGAGCGGAGCGAGCCGTCGGGCTTGTACGTCGAGATGTTGTACTGCTTCTTGTCCTTGTTGGTCACATAGACCACCAGCGGGTCGACGGAGAAGACCCGGGCGACCTTCCAGCCCTTGGGGAACTGCTTGGTCCACTTGGGCTTGCCGGTCGTCGCGTCGAGCTCCTGGATCTGGTCGACCCCGAGCGTGTCACCGCCGACCGTGCAGCTGCCCGCCGCGATCAGCCGGGCGCCGCCCGCGAAGGCGTCCGCGCGGCAGTTGCCGCTGCGCTCCTGGCCGAAGATCTTCTTGCCGTCGAGGACGGAGAAGCCGCTGACGCCGCCCATCCGGGCGACCGCGACGGTGTTGCCGGTGATCGCCATGTCGAAGCTGGTCATGATGTCGAAGGCGTTCTCCGACGGGACCGCCACCTTCCAGCCCGCCTTGCCGGCCGCGAGGTCGACCTGCTGGAGCTGGTTGCACTTGGCGTTCTTGGTGTTGTTCTCCTGAACACCGAGGACGATCTTGCCGTCGGCGGTGGTCTGGTGCGGCGCGCCGCACAGCGGAGCGTCCAGCGGCACGCTCCACTTCTGCTTGCCGTCGGTCACCGAATAGCCGGTGACCTCCTTGTACATCGCCTTGACCACGGTGTCGCCGATCACCCAGGGGCCGGACTGCTCGGCGCCGTTCTGGGTCAGCTGGGTGGCGTTCTCCTGGAGCCAGACCTTCGCCTCGCCGTCCTTGCGGCCCGCGTTGAGGTCGTCGGCCCCGGCCCGGCCGTCGCCCTTGCCGTCGCCGGTGTCCGCCGTCGGGGAGCCGGTGGGCTGGGCGGCCTGGCTCTTCTTCGCCTCGGGCTTCTTGTCGTCACCGCCGCCCTTGGTGGCGAAGTACACGCCGCCGCCGATCACGAGCAGACCGGCCACGGCCGCCGCGACGATCATCGCGGGCTTGCCCTTGAAGGGGTTGCGGCCCCCGCCTGGCTGCTCCGGCATCGGGGCGCCCGGGTACTGCGGCTGCGTCGGGTAGCCGCCGTAGGGGCCGCCCGGCTGCTGGGCGTACGGGCCCTGCTGGCCGGGTGCCTGCGGGTAGCCGTACCCCGGCTGGGGCGTCTGCGGGTACCCGTACCCCGGGGCTCCGGCCGGCGCGCCCTGCGGCGGGGCGGGCGGCATCGCGGGCGGCGGCCCCGCGGGCGGCGGCGGCATCTGCGGCGGCTGGGCGGGCGGGACGGGTGCTCCGGCGGGCGGGTCCATGGGTGCCCCGAAGCCCCCCTGCGGCGGCTGCTGGCTGGGCGGCTGGGTCACAGCGTGTTTCCCCCTTCGTGCGGACCGTTGCCCGAACGGACTCCCCCGCGTTTCCGGAGCGGAATCGGACATGGTCCCGCACAGTTTGCGTCAGTCGAGCGGGGCTTCTTTCTATCACCCACAACCCCTCGAACAGGGGGCCGGTCCGCCCCTGTTCCCAAGGGCGGACCGGCCTGTGATGTGCCTGTTATGGAGTTTGCACGTGCTCTTTACGACTCGTCAGGCGTTGTCACGAGCACCACGCGTCCCACGCGTTACTAGGACTCCTCGGCCAGTTCCAGCCAGCGCATCTCCAGATCGTCGCGCTCGCCGATGAGGGCGCGCAGCTCCGCGTCGAGCTTGGCGACCTTCTCGAAGTCCGTGGCGTTGTCGGCGATTTGTGCGTGCAGGCTGGTCTCCCGGTCGGAGAGCTTGTTCAGCTGCCGCTCGATCTTCTGGAGTTCCTTCTTCGCGGCCCGGCTGTCGGCGGAGGAGACCGTGCCGGCGGGCCGGGCGGCGGCGGGCGCCGGGGCCGGGGAGGCCGCCTCGATCATCCGCTTGCGCCGCTCCAGGTACTCGTCGATGCCGCGCGGCAGCATCCGCAGCGCCGCGTCGCCGAGCAGCGCCCACACCCGGTCGGTGGTGCGCTCGATGAAGAACCGGTCGTGCGAGATGACGACCATCGAGCCCGGCCAGCCGTCGAGGAGGTCTTCGAGCTGGGTCAGCGTCTCGATGTCGAGGTCGTTGGTGGGCTCGTCGAGGAAGAGCACGTTCGGCTCGTCCATCAGCAGCCGCAGCAGCTGCAGACGGCGCCGCTCACCGCCGGAGAGGTCCCCGACCGGCGTCCACTGCTTCTCCTTGCTGAACCCGAACTGCTCGCACAGCTGCCCGGCCGTCATCTCCCGGCCCTTGCCGAGGTCGACGCGGTCCCGGATCTGCTGGACGGCCTCCAGGACCCGCAGCTCGGCGGGGAGTTCGGTGACGTCCTGCGAGAGGTAGGCGAGCCGGACGGTCTTGCCGACCTTGATCTGCCCGGCCGCGGGCTGCGCCTCGCCGTCGGTACGGGACGCCTCGGTCAGGGCGCGCAGGAGCGAGGTCTTGCCCGCGCCGTTCACCCCGACCAGACCGATCCGGTCGCCCGGGCCGAGCTGCCAGGTCAGGTGCTTGAGCAGCACCTTGGGCCCGGCCTGGACGGTCACGTCCTCCAGATCGAAGACGGTCTTGCCGAGCCGTGCGTTGGCGAACTTCATCAGCTCGGAGGTGTCGCGCGGCGGCGGCACGTCCGCGATGAGCTCGTTGGCGGCCTCGATGCGGTAGCGCGGCTTGGAGGTGCGGGCGGGGGCGCCGCGCCGCAGCCAGGCCAGCTCCTTGCGCATCAGGTTCTGCCGCTTGGCCTCCTCGGTCGCGGCGATGCGCTCGCGCTCGGCGCGGGCGAACACGTAGTCCGAGTAGCCGCCTTCGTACTCGTACACGTCGCCCCGCTGGACGTCCCACATCCGGGTGCAGACCTGGTCCAGGAACCACCGGTCGTGGGTGACGCACACCAGCGCCGAGCGGCGGGCCTGGAGGTGGGCGGCGAGCCAGGCGATGCCCTCCACGTCGAGGTGGTTGGTGGGCTCGTCCAGGATGATGAGGTCCGGGTCGCTGATGAGGATCTTGGCGAGGGCGATACGCCGCCGCTCACCGCCGGAGAGGGGGCCGATGACGGTGTCGAGCCCGCTCTCGAACCCGGGCAGGTCGAGCCCGCCGAAGAGCCCGGTGAGCACGTCGCGGATCTTGGCGTTGCCGGCCCACTCGTGGTCGGCGAGATCGCCGATCACCTCGTGCCGGACGGTCGCCTTCGGGTCGAGCGAGTCGTGCTGGGTGAGCACGCCGAGGCGCAGCCCGCCCACGTGGGTGACGCGGCCGGTGTCGGCCTCCTCCAGCTGGGCGAGCATCCGGATGAGGGTGGTCTTGCCGTCTCCGTTACGGCCGACCACCCCGATCCGGTCCCCTTCGGAGACGCCGAGGGAGACGCCGTCGAGCAGGGCACGGGTGCCGTATACCTTGCTGACTGCCTCGACATTGACCAGGTTGACGGCCATTTCACTCCTGAGCAGGGGGCTTGGATCGCTCCCCAGGGTACTTCCCGGGCGAACGCCCTCCGTTTACGCCGAGGTGGCCGCCCCGAGCGAACGTGGTCGCCTCGCCTTGCCGCCCCGCCCCGAGCGAACGTGGTGCCTTGCCTTGCCGCCCCGCCCCGCCCCGCCCCGCCCCGAGCGCACGTGGTGCCTTGCCTTTAGGGGCGCGGGGAACTGCGCGACCAGCCCCCACCGGGCCGCGGACGAAGACTGGCTCAGCCCGAGACGATCGTCGCCCCGGGCGCGGGGGAGGCAGCCGCCCTGGCCGAGCGGCAGGTGCCCGACGCCCGCAGCGCGTCCGCGATCTTCCGGGCCGATGCCTCGCCTTCGGCGAGGAACGCCGTCGTAGGGCCGGAACCCGAGACCAGAGCCGCCAGGGCCCCCGCCGCCGTACCGACGGCGAGCGTCTCGGCCAGGGACGGGCGCATCGAGAGCGCGGCCGCCTGGAGGTCGTTGGAGAGCGCGCCCGCCAAGGCCCCGGCGTCACCCGCCCGCAGCGCGGCCAGCAGCGACGGATCCGCCTCCGGCGCCACCGCGTCCGGCGTGAGGCGGTCGAACTCGCGGTAGACCGCCGGGGTCGACAGACCGCCGTCGGCCGCCGCGAAGACCCAGTGGAAGGTGCCGCCGACCTCCAGCGGGGCCAGCTTCTCGCCCCGGCCCGTACCCAGCGCCGCCCCCCCGACCAGGCTGAACGGCACGTCGCTGCCGAGCTCCGCGCAGAGGTCGAGCAGCTCGGCCCGCGACGCCCCCGTACCCCACAGCGCGTCGCACGCGACCAGCGCCGCCGCCCCGTCCGCGCTGCCGCCCGCCATGCCGCCCGCGACCGGGATGTCCTTGGCGATGTGGAGGTGGACGTCGGGCGAGCGCCCGTACCGCGCGGCCAGGAGCTCGGCGGCCCGGGCCGCCAGGTTCGTACGGTCCAGGGGGACCTTGTCCGCGTCCGGGCCGGAGCAGGTGATCGTCAGCTCGTCGGCCGGGGCTGCGGTGACCTCGTCGTACAGGCCCACCGCCAGGAAGACGTTGGCCAGGTCGTGGAAGCCGTCGGGGCGGGCGGGGCCCACCGCGAGCTGGACGTTGACCTTGGCGGGGACCCGGACCGTCACCCGAGCCGGCACCGGCACCGTCACTTCTTCGCCTCCGCGATCCGCGCGAACTCCTCCACCGTCAGCGCCTCGCCGCGCGCCTGCGGCGAGATCCCGGCCGCGACCAGCGCCTCCTCGGCGGCGGCGGCCGAGCCGGCCCAGCCGGACAGCGCGGCCCGCAGGGTCTTGCGGCGCTGGGCGAAGGCCGCGTCCACCACCGCGAAGACCTCCGCCTTGGTGGCGGTGGTCTTCACCGGCTCGGTGCGCCGGACCAGCGCGACCAGGCCCGAGTCGACGTTCGGGGCGGGCCAGAAGACGTTGCGGCCGATGGACCCGGCCCGCTTGACCTCCGCGTACCAGTTGGCCTTGACCGACGGCACGCCGTACACCTTGTTGCCGGGCTTCGCCGCGAGCCGGTCCGCGACCTCCGCCTGGACCATGACCAGCGTCCGCTCGATCGTCGGGAAGCGGTCCAGCATGTGCAGGAGGACGGGAACCGCCACGTTGTACGGAAGGTTCGCGACCAGGGCGGTCGGGGCGGGGCCGGGCAGCTCCTGGACCAGCATGGCGTCGGAGTGGACCAGCGCGAAGTGGTCCTTCCTGGCGGGCAGCCGGGCCGCGATGGTGGCGGGCAGCGCGCCCGCGAGCACGTCGTCGATCTCGACGGCCGTCACCCGGTCCGCCGCTTCCAGCAGCGCCAGGGTCAGGGAGCCGAGGCCGGGCCCGACCTCCACCACCACGTCGTCGGGCCGCACCTGCGCCGTCCGTACGATCCGGCGGACCGTATTGGCGTCGATGACGAAGTTCTGGCCGCGCTGCTTGGTGGGGCGTACGCCCAGCGCTGCGGCCAGTTCACGGATGTCGGCGGGGCCGAGGAGGGCATCGGGCTCAGTGGTGCTCACCGATACAGCCTACGGCCGCAGTGCGGCCACGGACTCGACCCCCGCTGCACGTAGAGCTTCTTCGCCCGGAACGTCTGCTCGGCGGCGCTGGCGTGCTGCGGCAGACCGCTGCCGCCGAGGGCGTGCCAGGTCCGGCCGTCGAACTGGTAGAGCCCGCCGTAGTTCCCGGTCGGGTCGACCGCGCCGGGGCGTCCGCCGGACTCGCAGTGGGCCAGCCCCTTCCAGTCGAGGTGGTCGGCGCCGCCGACCGAGGGGGGCAGCGGCTTGGTGCCGATCCGGACGGTCTGGGTGACCGGCTCGCGCACCATGTGCTCGGCCACCTTCCGCGGCTTCTGCCGCACGCCGTTGACGGTCCGCAGCGCGTAGGTGACCTTGCGGAAGCCCCGCTGCCCCGGCCGGTCGACGACCTCGGTCCCGGCGAAGAGCGAGCCGTCCTTCGTCTTCTCGACCTCGTACGGGATCGGCTCCTCGCGGACCTCGCGGCTGGCGGTGATCCGCATGACGGTGATCGTCTGGCCGTCGCGGGGGAAGACGGAGGGCGGCACGGAGGTGATGTCCTGGCCGCGCAGGGAGATCCCGGCCTCCTCGACGGCCTCCGCGACCGTGGCCGCGTTGGTGCGGATCGTGCGCTCGCGGCCGTCGGCGAGGAAGGTGACCTGGCGCTCGGTGCGCACGTCGAGGCCGATCCCGGCGCGGCCGATCGCCGAGGAGCGGGAGGCCGACAGATAGGCGCCCTCGGCCCGCACCCCGAGCTGGCGCAGGGCCCCGTCCACCGTCTGGGCGGTGGTCCACACCTGGCGGCGCCGGCCGTCGAGGGTGAGGGCGACGGGGCGGCCGTAGCGGACGACGACCTCGTCGCCGCCGGTCAGCGCCTCGTGGCGGCCGGGCGCCACGATGTCGTGGTCCCCGACGCTCACGTGCTGGTCCGCGAGGAGCTCGTCGACGTGGTCCGCGAAGGTGTGCAGGGTGCGCGGGACGCCGTCGACGGTGAGCCGTACGGCCTTGTCGTTGGCGAGGAACGCGGTGGTCCCGCCCGCGAGGAAGGCGACCACCAGGGCCTGCGGAACGATCCGGCGCAGCACGTCGGGACCGACGCCGAACAGCGGCCCGCCGCGGCGGCGCCGCGCGGCCCGCCGCCCCCCGGTCCGCGAGCCCTCCTCCCGGCCGCCGCCCTGCCGCGGCCGCGGCACCTCGCCGGGCGGCGTCTCGTACGTGGCGTACGAGGGCGGCTCCTCGGCGGCGGGCGCCGCCGGGTCCTGCGGGCACGGCGGCCCGTCCGTTCTGGTGGCCGCGCGGCGGCCGCCGCGTGCGGCACGGTGACTGCCCTGCGAATTGCTCACGGCGCTCCAGAGTTCCGGCCGGTCGTCCCGTCGAGGCCGGGACCTTAGCGGAGCGTCGGTCACTGTCCAAAGCGATTCGACTACGGAGTGTCGTCACGCTACCCTGCGCTCGCCCACTCGGAGCACCCCTGTCGTTATCCGTCAGTAATCGAATGCGCGCGCAGTGTTCTCCGCGATGGCCGCGGCCAGCACGTCCTCGTGAACCGCCTTCACCGCCGCCATGGCGCGTACCGTAATCGGAATGAGATACGGCGCATTCGGCCGTCCGCGGTACGGCGCCGGAGTGAGAAAGGGCGCGTCCGTCTCCACCAGGACCAGTTCGAGGGGGGCGACGGCGAGCGCGTCGCGCAGCGGCTGCGCGTTCTTGAAGGTCATGTTTCCGGCGAAGGACATGAAGTAGCCGGATTCCGCGCAGAGTTCCGCCATTTCCGCGTCGCCGGAATAGCAGTGGAAGACCGTGCGTTCCGGGGCGCCTTCTTCCCGCAGAACGCGCAGCACATCCGCGTGCGCCTCGCGATCGTGGATGACGAGTGCCTTGTCGTGCCGTTTGGCGATCTCGATGTGCGCGCGGAAGGACCGCTCCTGGGCGGCCATGCCGTCGGCGCCGGTGCGGAAGTAGTCGAGCCCGGTCTCGCCGACGGCCTTGACGTGCGGGAGGGCGGCGAGCCGGTCGATCTCGGCGAGCGCGTCGTCGAGGGCGGCGTCACCGCCGGGCTGCCGCGCTCCCTGGCGCGACCAGCCGTCGGGGTCGCCCAGGACGATCCTGGGCGCCTCGTTGGGGTGCAGGGCGACGGCGGCGTGCACGTTCTCGTACGCCTCGGCCGTCTCCGCCGCCCACCGGGAGCCCTTCAGGTCGCAGCCCACCTGGACCACCGTCGTCACCCCGACGGACGCGGCCCTGACCAGGGCCTCCTCCACGGTGGTGGACTGCATGTCCAGGTGGGTGTGCGAGTCGGCCACCGGCACACCGAGCGGTTCGGGCAGCGGCGGCGGGGCATCCTTGGCGGAACTCATGGGGCCGATCCTATGAAAGGCCCCGGCCGGTCACTTCTTGTGGTGGTGCTGGAAGGGGTGCAGGAGGTCCGACAGGTGCCAGTGGTGGGCGGAGTCGGGCGTCGTCCCGGGCGCGCCGGCGGACTCGGCCGCCGCCGGGGTGTCCGGCTCCGGGTCGCCCCCGGAGCTCACGGGCCCGGCCGGCGCCTGGTGGGTCGAGTGGTTCGCGAGCAGCCGCTGCACGCTGGAGACCCGGCCGGCGCGCAGTGTGCGCACGACGTGCCCGCCGCAGTTCAGGCAGGTGGGGTGGGAGAGCGGGGACGGCACCCTTTCCCCGTTCGCCTTGTAGACCACGAACGGCTGCCCCATGCCGTCCACGTAGTGCTCTATGTCGTACGCCTGCTCCCAGCCATACCCACACCTCATGCACGCGAAGGCGTATGCCTCGTGTGCCGTGGTCTCAGCGATCTCACTCATGTGCCGGCTCCTCTTGTCCGCTGGACAAGCTCTTGCGAGCGCTCCTTGCGAGCGGGGGCGAAAGCGTCCCCCGATCTATGGGACGCCTTTCGCCGCCAAAACGCATCAGGGGCTGTCGAGTGTTGGTGTCGATTTGGCCTTTCCTAGGCAAAAGCCCCGGTGCGCGGCCTGCGCTTTACTTTTTACGATAGTCCTTTGCCGTTCCCGGGTGCCTGTCGTGCCGCGTTCTTTGCCGCCACGACCGCGTCGAACACCTCGCGCTTGGGAAGGCCCGCATCGAGAGCCACCGCCGCGATCGCCTCCTTGCGCCGCTCGCCCGCCTCCTCGCGCACCTGCACCCTGCGCACCAGCTCCTCGGCGTCCAGCTCGGCGGGCCCGCTCTCGGCCGCGCCCTCCACCACCACGGTGATCTCGCCGCGCACCCCGTCGGCGGCCCACTCCGCGAGCTCCCCCAGGCCGCCGCGCTTGACCTCCTCGTACGTCTTGGTCAGCTCCCGGCAGACGGCGGCGCGGCGCTCTGCGCCGAAGACCTCGGCCATCGCGGCGAGCGTGTCGTCGAGGCGGTGCGGGGCCTCGAAGTAGACGAGGGTGCGGCGCTCGTCCGCGACCTCGCGCAGCCGCCCGAGGCGCTCGCCCGCCTTGCGCGGCAGGAAGCCCTCGAAGCAGAACCGGTCGACCGGCAGCCCGGACAGGGCGAGCGCGGTGAGCACCGCCGAGGGTCCCGGCACGGCCGTGACCTTGATGTCCTTCTCGACGGCGGCCGCGACGAGCCGGTAGCCGGGGTCGGAGACCGACGGCATCCCGGCGTCGGTCACCAGCAGCACGCGCGCGCCGCCCTCCAGCGCCTCGACCAGCTCGGGCGTACGGGCGGACTCGTTGCCCTCGAAGTAGGAGAGGACCCGCCCCGAGGTGTGGATGCCGAGCGCCCGGGTCAGGCCGCGCAGCCGCCGGGTGTCCTCGGCGGCGACGACATCGGCCCGCTCCAGCTCGGCGGCGAGGCGCGGCGGCGCGTCCGCGATGTCGCCGATGGGGGTCCCTGCGAGTACGAGAGTTCCGGTCACCCCGCCATCCTCCCAGCACCGGGGCCCGTCGGTCGCCCGGCCCGGTTCGGGCCCGGCCGCGGGACTCGCACAGGCGCTTTCCCTACGATGGCGCGGTGACCAGTACTGCGCCACAGACCCTTGAGGGCCATGACGCCGGAGATCCGCCGCCCGGCTGGCAGGACCGCCTGCGCCGCTTCGGCTACGCGGCCCGGCCGAGAATTGGGCTGCGCGACCGGCTGGTGCCGCCGTACACCCGCCCGTCCGGACAGCTCTGGGCGGTCCTGCAGGTCTCCCCCCCGATGGCCGAGCGCCTGGTGCGCTGGTCGGCGTGGGGCGGGCCGCTGCTGGTCACGCTGGTCGCCGGGGTGCTGCGGTTCTGGAAGCTGGGCAGCCCGGACGCGGTGATATTCGACGAGACGTACTACGCCAAGGACGCCTGGGCGCTGATCAACCGCGGCTACGAGGGCGCCTGGCCGAAGGACGTCGACAAGGCGATCATCAAGGACCCCTCGTCGGTGCCGATCCCCACCGACCCGGGGTACGTGGTGCATCCGCCGGTCGGCAAGTACCTCATCGGCATCGGCGAGAAGTGGTTCGACTTCACCCCGTTCGGCTGGCGCTTCGTGATGGCGGTGCTCGGCACGCTCTCGGTGCTGATGCTCTGCCGGATCGGGCGGCGGCTGCTGCGCTCGACGTTCCTGGGCTGTCTGGCGGGCGCGCTGCTCGCGGTGGACGGGCTGCACTTCGTGATGAGCCGGATGGCGCTGCTCGACCTCGTGGTCATGTTCTTCGTGCTCGCGGCCTTCGGCTGCCTGCTGATCGACCGGGACCGGGCGCGGGCCCGGCTGGCGGCGGCGCTCCCCGAGAACGAGGACGGCGACCTGCGCCCGGACACGGCCGTGGCGGAGGGCCTGCGCCTGGGCCTGCGGCCGTGGCGGATCGCGGCCGGGGTGATGCTGGGCCTGGCCTGCGGCACCAAGTGGAACGGCCTGTACGTCCTGGTCTTCTTCTGTGTGATGTCGGTGCTGTGGGACGCGGGCGCCCGCAGGACCGCGGGCGCGGTGCGGCCGTGCCGCGCGGTGCTCAGGAGGGACGTGCTCCCGGCGTTCGTCTCCACGGTCCCGGTGGCGATCGTGACGTATCTGGCGTCCTGGACCGGCTGGTTCATGACCGACAAGGGCTACTTCCGGGACTGGGCGCACGGCCGCGACGGCCTCTCCCCCGACCACGTCAAGCTGCCGCTGCTGGGCCAGGTGAGCCTGCCGCAGTTCGACATGAGCTGGATGCCGGAGTCGCTGCGCAGCCTGTGGCACTACGAGGCCGAGGTCTACAGCTTCCACGTCAACCTGCACGACAAGCACACCTACCAGTCCAACCCGTGGAGCTGGATCGTCCTGGGCCGCCCGGTCTCGTACTTCTACGAGAGCCCCTCACCCGGCACCGACGGCTGCCCGTCGGACACCACCGGCAAGTGCGCCCGCGAGGTGCTGGCGCTGGGCACGCCGCTGCTGTGGTGGGCGGCGTGCTTCGCGATCCTGTACGTGCTGTGGCGCTGGGTGTTCCGGCGCGACTGGCGGGCGGGCGCGATCGTCTGCGGCATCGCGGCGGGCTGGCTGCCGTGGCTGCTCTACCAGGACCGCACGATCTTCTTCTTCTACGCGGTCGTTTTCGTGCCGTTCCTGTGTCTGGCGGTGACGATGATGATCGGCGCGATCCTCGGGCCACCGGGCTCGGACGAACGGCGCCGGGCGGTCGGCGCGATCGGCGCGGGCGTGCTGGTTCTGCTGATCGTCTGGAACTTCATCTACTTCTGGCCGCTGTACACCGGAACGGCGATTCCGCTGGATTCGTGGCGGAACCGGATGTGGCTGGATACCTGGGTGTGAGCCGGAAACGGCGGTCCCGGTCCGGTAACAGCCGGCACCGTTGTCACTGCTGTCACGTAAAGTTCCTCTCAAGCATCTCTTGAACGTGTTCAAGAGACTCCTGGGGAGGGGCTGCAGATGCGCAGTGGAGCCAAGGCCGCCATCGTCGGCGGCGTGTTCGTGGTGGTCGGCACCGGCGTGGTGTACGGCGGCTACCAGATGCTGTCCGGGGACGACTCGCCCTCGGGCCCGCACACCCGGGCGGCGCCGGTACGGACCGGACCGCCCAGCGCCGACGAGATCACCAAGACCGCGCGGGCCTTCTTCGACGCCTGGTCCAAGGGGGACGCGGCGGCGGCCTCGGCCCTGACCAACAACAACGCGGCCGCCCAGACCGCCCTCGCCGGCTTCCACGACGAGGCGCACGTGGGCAAGGTGACCATCACGCCGGGGGCGGCCACGGGGGCGACCGTCGCGTACACGGTGAAGGCGGAGGTCGCGTACGAGGGGAAGACCGCGCCGCTCGCCTACAGCTCCCAGCTGACCGTCGTACGGGGCCTGACCACCGGCAAGGCGCTGGTGGACTGGCAGCCGGCGGTCGTCCACCCGAAGCTGAAGACCGGCCAGAAGCTGGTGACCGGGGCGGCCAAGAGCCCCGAGATCGAGGCCGTCGACGACCGGGGCCGGGTGCTGACCAAGGAGAAGTACCCCTCGCTGGGGCCGGTCCTGGACGCGCTGCGGCAGAAGTACGGGACCAAGGTCAACGGCACGCCGGGCGTGGAGACCTGGATCGAGGGCGGTGCCGAGGGCACCGCGAACCAGACGCTGCTCACCCTGGCCAAGGGCACGCCGGGCAAGCTGACGACGACGCTCGACGCGGACGTACAGGCGGCGGCCGAGCAGGGTGTGAAGCAGTTCGCGGAGTCGTCGGTGGTGGCGATCGAGCCGTCCAGCGGGGCGATCCGGGCCGTCGCGGACAACCGCAAGGACGGCTTCCCCGCCTCGCTCCAGGCGGCCGTCGCGCCCGGCTCCACAATGAAGATCATCACCGGCGCGATGATCATCGAGAACGGGGTGGGCGGGGCGAACCAGCCGGTCGAGTGCCCGGCCACGGTCCCGTGGGAGGGGTACACCTTCCACAACCTCAAGGACTTCACCATCCCGAACGGCACCCTGACCGACGCGTTCGCGCAGTCCTGCAACACCGCCTTCATCAAGCCGGTGAAGCCGCTCACCGACAAGCACATCGCCGGGACGGCACTGGGCCAGACCGCCCGGGACTACTTCGGACTCGGCCAGGACAACTGGAAGCTCGGCGGGGTGAAGTCCTTCGACGGCAGCGTCCCGGAGTCCTCCGGTGTGGAGACCGCGGCCTCCTACATCGGGCAGGGCAAGGTCCAGATGAGCCCGCTCGACCTGGCGTCCGTCTCGGCCACCGTGATCAACGGCGGCTTCCACCAGCCGGTGATCGTGCCGCAGTCCCTGGACGACCGCGAACTGGCCCAGGCCAAGCCGCTGCCCGACTCGATGGCCTCGCAGCTCCAGCAGATGATGCACGCGGCGACCACGGGCCGCGGGACGGCCGTGGGCACGATGGCGGGGGTGCCGGGGCCCAAGGGCGCCAAGACCGGCTCGGCCGAGGTGGACCAGCAGGGCAAGTCCAACAGCTGGTTCACCGGGTACGGCAACGGGCTCGCCGCCGCCGCGCTCGTCCAGTCCGGCGGGCACGGCGTGGACGCGGCGGGGCCGATCGTGGCGCGGGTGCTGCGGGCGGGCTGAACCGGGGGGCGGGGCGGCGGCCCGGCTGTCGAACCAGCCGTTGGCCCGGGCGTTGGCCCCGGGCGGCGGCCCGGCCGTCGGCGCGGGCGTCTGCCCGGGGGACGGCCCGGCGGCGGCCCGGGGGTCGGCCCGGGCGCGGCGAAACGGCCTCGCATGCGGCATACAGCTACCGCTAGCGTGCGGGGACATGAGCGCTCAAGAATCCGTTGCCCACCCCCGGTTCGCCCAGGCGCTGCGCGCGCTCGGGCTCGACGTGGAGGTACGCCGCTTCCCGGACGCGACCAGGACCGCCGCCGAGGCGGCCGCCGCCATCGGCTGCGACATCGGCGAGATCGTCAAGTCGCTGGTCTTCGAGGCGGACGGGGTCCCGGTGATCGTCCTGATGGACGGCTCGTCGCGGGTGGACGTGGAGCGCGTACGGCGTGAGCTGGGCGCGGAGAAGGTGAAGCGGGCCGGGGCGGAGCTCGTACGGGAGACGACGGGGTACGCGATCGGGGGCGTCCCGCCCTTCGGCCATGTGCGCCGCACCCGGGTCCTCGCCGACCGCGCCCTGCTCGACCACGACGTGGTCTGGGCGGCGGCCGGCACGCCCCACACAGTCTTCCCGCTCGACCCGAAGACGCTGATCGGGCACGCGGGCGGGGCGCTGGTGGACGTGCGCGAGCGTACGGCGTGAGCCTGGTCGTCGCGCTGGCCGTCCTGCTCGCCGCCGTCACCCACGCGTCCTGGAACGCGATGGCGCACACGGTCAGGGACCAGCTGGTCGCGTTCACGCTGATAGGCGGCGGGGCGACGGCGATCGGCGCGGTGCTCGCCGTGTTCACGCCCCTGCCCGCCTCGGGCGCCTGGCCGTACCTGATCACCTCGGCGCTGCTGCACACGGCCTACCAGGTGCTCCTGATGCGGTCGTTCAGCCTGGGCGACTTCGGCCAGATGTATCCGATCGCGCGGGGCACGGCGCCGCTGGTGGTGACCGTGCTGGCCGCGGTGTTCGTCGGCGAGAGCCTGAACGCGTGGCAGGCGGCCGGGGTGGCGGTCGCCTCGGCGGGCCTGGTCGGGGTCGCGCTGTGGGGCATCCGGGGCTCGGGGGCGCGGCCGCACTGGCCCGCGCTGGTGGCCGCGGGCGCGACGGGCCTGTCGATCGCGGCGTACACGGTGGTGGACGGCGTGGGCGTACGCGCCTCCGGCACCCCGATCGGCTACATCGCGTGGCTGATGATCCTGGAGGGGCTGCTGATCCCGGGGTACGCGCTGTACCGGCGCCGGGGTGCGCTGCCGGCCCAGCTGCGGCCGTACGCGGGGCGGGGCCTGCTGGGGGCGGCCCTGTCCATGGCGGCGTACGGCCTGGTCCTGTGGGCCCAGACCCGGGCCCCGCTGGCGCCCGTGGCGGCGCTGCGGGAGTCCAGCATCATCGTGGGCGCGGCGATCGGGGCGCTGTTCTTCAAGGAGCGGTTCGGGGGGCCGCGGATTGCCGCGGCGGGGGTGTTGGTGGTGGGGATCGGGTTGATGCTGCGGGCGGGCTGACCGTTTGTTTGGTCCCCACCCCGCATGTGCGGCTCCGCCGCGTGGCCTCCGGGGGTGGGGAGGGTGAAGCCTCGCTCTCCCAGGGGCCACGCCCCCGGACCCCGTTCGCGGGGCCTGCGGCCCCTGCACCCCGCTCCGGGGCTCCGCCCCGGGCCCCTGTTTGTCTGCGGGTTGTGTGTGGCTGGTCGCGCAGTTCCCCGCGCCCCTGGAAGCGCCCCTCCGGGGCGCCCAGGGGATTGCCGCGCAGCGGCATCTTCAGGGGCGCGGGGAACTGCGCGAGCAACCCACCACCGGCCCGCAGACGAAGCAGGCGCCCGCCAGAGGGCTTCAGGGAAGGGGTGGGGTGGGGGAAGGATCCGGGCGGGCACCACGTTCAATGGACCGGATGCGTAGCCAAGACGTGGGAGCGGCGTGATGGACGTGCAGGGCTCGGTGGACGCGGGGTACGAACCCGTCAAGGACGCCTTCGTGCGGAACTTCACCCACCGCGGAGACCGCGGCGCCGCCGTCGCCGTCTACCGGGACGGGAAGAAGGTCGTCGACCTCTGGGGCGGCACGAAAGACGTCGACGGGCACGCGCCCTGGGCCGTCGACACCGCCCAGATCATCCGCTCCGCAACGAAGGGCGTCGCCGCCGCCGTCCCCCTCCTCCTCCACCAGCGCGGCCAGCTGGACGTGGACGCCCCCGTGGCCACGTACTGGCCCGAGTTCAAGGCGAACGGCAAGGACCGCACCCTCGTCCGTCACCTCCTCTCGCACCGGGCCGGCGTCCCCGCCCTGGACCGCCCCCTCACCCCCGCCGAGGCAGCCGACGGCGAGTCCGGTCCGGCCGCGGTCGCCGCGCAGGCGCCGTTCTGGGAGCCGGGGACCGGGCACGGGTACCACGCGCACACGTACAGCTGGCTCCTCGGCGAGCTCGTCCGCCGCGTCACCGGCCGCACCCTCGGCCGCTGGGTCGCGGAGGAGATCGCCCGGCCGCTGGGGGCCGATTTCTGGATCGGGCTGCCAAAGGACGAGGCCGGACGAGTGGGGCGCGTGGGACCCGTCGAGGCGCCCCGCGCGGCCGGGGCCATCACCCTGCGGCCCAAGCCCGCCGTCTCCGCCGCCTACGCCGACCCCGCCTCCCTCACGCGCCGCGCCTTCGGCGCCATCGACCCGCTCCCGGACCAGAACGACCCCGCCTACCGCGCCGCCGAACTCCCCGCCGCCGGCGGCATATCCACCGCCCGCGGCCTCGCCCGGTTCTACGCGGCGACCATCGGCGAGGTGGACGGGCGCCGCCTGTTCGCCCCGGCCACGGTCGCCCTCGCCCGTACCGAGGAGTCGGCGGGCCCGGACCGCGTCCTTGTCGTCAACACCCGCTTCGGACTGGGCTTCATGCTGCACGGTCCGGCGTCCCCGCTCCTGAGCCCCGGCTCCTTCGGGCACCCCGGCAGCGGCGGCTCCCTCGGCTTCGCCGACCCGGAATCCGGCATCGCCTTCGGTTACGTCACCAATGGCCACCAGAAGGGCGTCACCGCCGACCCGCGCGCCCAGGCCCTGGTGCGCGCGGTCCGGGAAGCCATCGGAGCGTAGGGCTACGCCTTCGCCGTCGCCGCCCTCGGGTCGAAGCCGAACGGCAGCTCCAGGCGGTGGGTGCGCATCAGCTCCTCGTCCGACAGGACGTCCGCCGTCTTGCCGTCCGCCGTGATCGTGCCGCCGCTGAGGATCACCGACCGGCCGCACAGCTCCAGCGCGTACGGCAGGTCGTGCGTGACCATCAGTACGGTGACGTCCAAGGACCGCAGGATGTCGGCGAGTTCGCGGCGCGAGGCCGGGTCCAGGTTGGACGACGGCTCGTCCAGGACCAGGATCTCCGGCCGCATCGCCAGCACGGTCGCCACCGCGACCCGGCGGCGCTGGCCGAAGGAGAGGTGGTGCGGCGGCCGGTCCGCGTACTCCGCCATCCCCACCTGCTCCAGGGCGGCCCGCACCCGCTCCTCCAGCTCCGGCCCGCGCATCCCCGAGGCGGCGGGCCCGAAGGCCACGTCCTCGCGGACCGTGGGCATGAAGAGCTGGTCGTCGGGGTCCTGGAAGACGATGCCGACCCGGCGGCGGATCTCGGCCAGGTTCCGCTTCTCCACGGGGAGTCCGGCCACCTTCACCGAGCCCGCGCCGCCCGTCAGGATGCCGTTGAGGTGCAGGACCAGCGTGGTCTTGCCCGCGCCGTTGGGGCCGAGCAGCGCGACCCGCTCGCCGCGCCCCACCGTCAGGTCGACGCCGAACAGCGCCTGGTGGCCGTCGGGGTAGGCGAAGGCGAGCCCGCTCACCTCCAGGGAGGCGGGCACGGAGGAAGAAGCCGAAGCATCCACGGACGTAGTCACAGGGTCCACCCCAGAAGACAGATAACGAGAGCCGACGCGGGGAGCACCGCCGCGTAACGCCATTGCGCACCGGTCGCCGTCACATCGTCGATGACCGGCATCGAACCCGCGTAACCACGGCTGACCATGGCCAGATGTACGCGCTCACCGCGCTCGTACGAGCGGATGAACAGCGCGCCCGCCGACTTGGCGAGCACGCTCCAGGCCTTCAGGCCCTTCGCCTCGAAGCCGCGCGAGCGGCGGGCGATCGACATCCGGCGCATCTCGTCCGTGATCACGTCGCCGTACCGGATCATGAACGAGGCGATCTGGACCAGCAGCGAGGGGAGCCGGAGCCGCTGGAGGCCGAGGAGCAGGGCCCGCAGGTCCGTGGTGGACGCCAGGATCACCGAGGCGGCGACTCCGAGCGTGCCCTTGGCCAGCACGTTCCACGCGCCCCAGAGCCCGTTCACGCTCATCGACAGGCCGAGCACATGCACCTGCTCGCCCGGCACCACGAACGGCATCAGGACCGCGAACGTCACGAACGGGACCTCGATCAGCAGGCGCTTGAGCAGGAAGCCCGCCGGGATCCGGGCCGCGCCCGCGATCACGCCGAGCAGCACCGCGTACAGCCCGAAGGCCCAGACGGCCTCGCGCGGGGTCGAGACGACCACGATCACGAAGAGGAAGACGGCCGCGATCTTGCAGTGCGGGGGCAGGGCGTGGACCGGCGAGGCGCCCTGCCGGTAGAGCTTGTGCGTGTGGCCCGCGCCCATGTCAGACCTTCTCCGGCTGGGACTTCTGCGCCTGGGACTTCTGCGGTACGGCGGTGGGCGTGGCCTCGTCAGCGGTGCCGCGGCGGCGGCGCACGGCCCAGAAGATCCCGCTCCCCACGCCGACCGTCACGCCGACGCCGATCATGCCCGCGAGGCCGGTGGCGAGCCGGTCGTTGCCGATGTCCTTGACCGAGTAGCCCGCGAGCGGCGAGTCCTCGGTGGCGTGCTTCTTCTCCTGGGTGTCGATGCCCTTGTCGTGGGCCACCTTCTCCAGGCCGTCGGGCGAGGCCGAGGCGTAGAAGGAGAAGAACCCCGCCAGCAGGAGGGCGGCGACGACGAACACCGCGCGGACCCTGTGCGTGGAGCGGGCCGCGGCGGGTACGGGCTCGGGAGCGGGGGCGTCGACCAGTTCGCCGCCGACGCGCAGCTTCAGCGGGGCGTGCAGCCCGCGGGCCCCGTGGACGAGGTCGGGCCGTACGGCGATGACCGCGCCCACGGTGAGCGCCGTGATCGCGGCCTCGCCGATGCCGATGAGGATGTGCACGCCCACCATCGCGGTGAGCACCTTGCCGAGGGGGACGTCGGTGGTGCCGCCGGCCGCGTAGATCGCGGTGAAGGCGAGGGCGGCGGACGGGACGGAGAGGAGGGCGGCGACGAAGGTGGCCGCGGTGATGGAACTCCGCCTGCGGGGCAGCACCTTCACCAGGCCGCGGAAGACGGTGTACGCCACGACCGTCGTCACGATCGCCATGTCGGTGATGTTGACGCCGAGCGCGGTGAGGCCGCCGTCGGCGAAGAGGATGCCCTGCATGAGGAGCACGACGGAGACACAGAGGACGCCGGTGTACGGACCGACGAGTATCGCCGCGAGCGCCCCGCCGAGCAGATGGCCGCTGGTGCCGGCCGCCACGGGGAAGTTCAGCATCTGCACGGCGAAGATGAACGCCGCGACCAGGCCCGCGAGCGGGGCCGTCTTCTCGTCGAGTTCACGTCGGGCCCCGCGCAGGCTGACCGCGATGGCGGTGGCCGCGCCGACTCCGGCTATCGCGGAGACGGGGGCGTTGATGAATCCGTCCGGGACATGCATGGGTGGTCTCCGCTGGGGCCTGGTTGGCTGGAACCATTCGAATGAACCGCTCGATGATAGTCGTGCACTTGCGAACAGGTCGCAAGAGCGCGTGAGTGAGATTTACCAACGGTTCTCACGCCCGGCGCGCCCCCGAAAATATGCGACATTTGATGGCAAAGCACATGAACGGCTGCGCAGAGTGAGTGTGAGGAGCGACTGATGCCCCCCGCTGTCGAGGAACACGCCCGCGCGAGGATCGTCTCGGACGCCCCGCACCACCGCGCCGTTCCGGTCGCCCTGCGCTACGACCCCGCCGAGGACCCGCTGACCGTGCGTTTCGCGTTCCCCGGGGGCAACGAGTGGGTCTTCCCGCGCGCGCTCCTGGAGGCCGGGCTGCGCGGCCCCGCCCGCCGCGGCGACGTAGCCGTCTGGCCGTGCGGGCGCGCCCAGACCGTCCTGGAGTTCCACTCGCCGGACGGAGTCGCGGTGGTCCAGTTCGACAGCTCGCCCCTGGTCCGCTTTCTGCGCCATACGTACAACGTGACGCCCGCGCCGAGCGGACGGGCCTAGTCGCCCCGGCGTAGCCGGACGTACGCAACGAAAGAGCCGGCCCCTACGCGTGATGCGTAGGGGCCGGCTCGGCCGCACGGGTCCCGTCCCACAGGCTGTGGGCAGTTGACCGGAAGCGGGTCAGACGCGCGTGAGCTCGCGGTCCTCGTCGCCGTCGGACGCCTTCGCCGCGTGGGCCTTGAGGCCCTCACCCTCGACGTCGACGTTGGGCAGGATCTTGTTGAGCCAGCCCGGCAGCCACCAGGCCTTGGCGCCGAGCAGCGCGAGCACCGCCGGCACGATCGCCATCCGGACCACGAAGGCGTCGAAGAAGACCGCGATCGCCAGGGCGAAGCCGATCATCTTGATCATCTGGTCGCTGGCCCCGATGAAGCCGGAGAAGACCGCGATCATGATCACCGCGGCGGCCGTGACCACCCGGGCGCCGTGCCGGAAACCGGTCACGATCGCCTGGCCGGGACGCTCGCCGTGGACGAACGCCTCGCGCATCCGGGTGACGAGGAAGACCTCGTAGTCCATCGCCAGACCGAAGACCACACCGACCATGAAGATCGGCATCATCGACATGATCGGGCCGGGGTTCTCCACCCCGAAGAGCCCGCCGAGCCAGCCCCACTGGAAGACCGCGACGACCGCGCCGAGGGCGGCGACCACCGAGAGCAGGAAGCCGAGGGCCGCCTTCAGCGGGACCAGGACCGAGCGGAAGACCACCATCAGGAGCAGGAAGGCCAGGCCCACCACGAGCGCCAGATAGGGCAGCAGGGCGTCGTTCATGCGCTTGGAGAAGTCGATGTTCATCGCGGTCGCACCGGTGACCAGGACCTCGGCCTTGGTGTCGGCCTTGATGTCCTTGCCCGCGTCCCGGATCGACTGGACCAGGTCCTCGGTGTCCGTGGAGGACGGCTTCGACTTCGGGATCACCGTGATGGTCGCGGTGTCGCCCTCCTTGTTGAGGGCGGGTGCCATGACCTCGGCGACGTCCGGCAGCTTCTTGATGGTGTCCGAGGTGCGGTCGGCGGCGGCCTTGGCACCGCCGGCCTTCGCCCCGTCCACGACGATCATCAGCGGGCCGTTGAAGCCCGGGCCGAAGCCGTCGGAGAGGGTGTCGTAGGCGCGGCGCTGGGTCGTCGAGGTCGGCTGCGAGCCGTCGTCGGGCAGACCCATCTCCAGGGAGGCAGCCGGGACGGCGACGGCGCCGAGTCCGATCACACCGGCGAGCAGCACCCAGACCGGCTTGCGCAGCACGAAGCTGGACCAGCGGGTGCCCATGTTCGGCTTGGCCTCGCCGGGGGCCTCGGCCGTGCCGGCCTCCATCTTCTTGCGGGTGCGGCGGCCGAAGACGCGCTTGCCCGTGAAGCCGAGCACCGCCGGGATCAGGGTGAGCGCGATCAGGACCGCGATCACGACCGTGCCGGCCGCGGCCACGCCCATCTTGGTGAGCATCGGGATGTTGACGACCGCGAGGCCGCACAGGGCGATGACGACGGTCAGACCGGCGAAGACGACCGCGGAACCGGCGGTTCCGACGGCCCGGCCTATCGCCTCCTCGCGCTCCCGGCCCTCACGGAGCTCGGCCCGGTAGCGCGAGACGATGAAGAGCGCGTAGTCGATGCCGACCGCGAGGCCGATCATCGAGGCCAGCGTCGAGGTGGTGTTGCCCAGGTCCAGCACGTTGGCGAGCGCGGTGATGGTCGAGACGCCGATACCGACGCCGATGATGGCGGTGACCAGCGGAAGGCCGGCCGCGATCAGCGAGCCGAAGGTGATCATCAGCACGATGCCGGCGATCACCACACCGATGATCTCGCCGGAGCCCGTCTCGGGCTTGGCCTGGAGCGCGTCACCGCCGATCTCGACGGTGAGCCCGGCCTTCTGGGCGGCCTTGCCGGAGTCCTCCAGCGACTTGCGGTCGCTGTCCTCCAGGGCCATGCCGTTGACCTTGTACTTCACCGATATGTACGCGGTCGAGCCGTCCTTGGAGACGGCGTTCGCCTGGTACGGGTCGGTCACCGAGGCGACCTGCTTCGAGCCCTTGGGCAGCTCGGCGACGACCTTGTTGACCTCGGCCTTGGCGGCCGGGTCGCTCATGGTCTTGCCGGCCGGGGCCTTGAAGACGATACGGGCGGTGGCGCCGTCGGCGCTGCCTCCCGGGAAGCGCTGTTCGAGCAGGTCGAAGGCCTTCTGGGCCTCCGTTCCCGGCATCGAGAAGGAGCTGGCGGACGGAGTGGAGGCGGTCGCGGCGCCGAATCCGGCGAGGAACAACAGCGCCACCCACACCAGGGCGACATAGCGGCGGCGCCGGAAGGCGAACCTGCCGAGTCGGTAGAGGAACGTGGCCACGAGGGCGTACTCCCGGTCGGTCGTTGGTTTACAGGGCGTGGATAACCAGCCCGACGACGAGAGCGGCGTACGTCAGGTGGGGCAGGTTGGTGGGGAGCTAGACGGGATCGCCGAGGGCGGGGAGAACCACGGCGTCGATGTAGTTTCCGAGGAAGGCCTTGTCCACCGGCTTGTCCTCGACGAGCTGCCGGGCGACGAAGGCGCCGACCAGCATGTGTACGACGTAGGGGAGCGCGGGACAGTCCGCGCGGACCTCGCCGCGTTCCACCGCGCGCCGCAGCACCTGGTCGAGGCCGGTGATCTCCGGCTCGATCAGCACTTCGCGCAGCGCCTGGTGGAGGTCCGGATTGTCGTGGACGGCACGCATCAGGCCCCGCATCAGCGCGGAGTCCTTCTCCAGCTTGCAGTCGTCCTCAAGACCGACCAGCTCGTGGAAGTCGCGGCGCAGCGAGCCGGTGTCGATCTCGTGGAGAGCGACCGGCTTGTTGTGCCGCAGCGCCCGCGCGACCAGCTCCGGCTTGTTCCCCCACTGACGGTAGAGGGTGGCCTTGCTGGAGCGGGTACGGGCGGCGACGGCGTCCATCGTCAGGGCGTCGTAGCCGACCTCGCGCAGCAGGTCGAGGACCGACTCGTACAGCTCTGCCTCACGTTCGGCCGTGAGCCTGCTTGCCATGTCTCGACCTCCCATCCGAACGAAACGGTTTCGTACTCGTTCGAAGATATCGCATCCCGTCGATCGAAACGAAACCGTTTCGCTTGTGTTCTGTGCCACAACTACCAAGCATCCATAAGTTGCCGCACCCCCGTCGCGCGGAAAGCATTGACGAGTGAGCGACGCACGCGAGGACGACGAGCAGCAGGCGCCCGTGACCGAGGGCGCATACCTCCGCTTCCCGCATCTGCACGACGACTTGATCTGTTTCGCCGCCGAGGACGACCTGTGGGTCGCGCCCCTGGTCCCGGCCGGCGACAGCCCGTCGCGGGCCTGGCGGCTGACGGTGGACCGCACCAAGGTCAGCCACCCCCGGTTCTCCCCCGACGGCAGCCAGATCGCCTACACGACCTGGCGCAGCCTGGACCCGGAGATCCATCTGGCCCCGGTCGCCGGCGGCCCGGCCCGGCGGCTGACCTACTGGGGCTCGCCCGACACCCGGGTCTGCGGCTGGACCCCCGACGGCCACATCCTGGCCGTCTCCTCGCACGGCCAGCCCTTCTCGTACTTCTCCTGGGCCTACAGCGTCCCCACCGACGGCTCCCCCGGCGGACGGCTGCCCTGGGGCCCGGTCTCCGACATCGCCTGCGCCGACCTGGACGGCGAGCGGCGCACCCTGCTGCTCACCGGCAAGCCGCCGCACGAGCCCGCCGCCTGGAAGCGCTACCGGGGCGGCGCCATGGGCCGCCTGTGGCTCCACGGCGAGCGCCTCCTGCCCGACATCGGCGGCCACCTCGACTCGGTGATGTTCGTGGACGGCCGCATCGCCTTCCTCTCCGACCACGAGGGCGTCGGCAACCTCTACTCCTGTCTGCGCGACGGCTCCGACCTGCGCCGCCACACCGACCACGACGAGTACTACGCCCGGCACGCCTCCTCGGACGGGCGCCGGGTGGTCTACCAGTGCGCGGGCGACCTGTGGATCGTGGACGCGCTGACCCCCGACTCGGCCCCGCGCCGCCTGGACGTGCGCCTGGGCGGCCCGCGCGCCGGACGGCGTACGTACCAGGTGCCCGCGGCCAGCCATGTGGACGCGCTGTCGGTCGACACCACCGGCCGGGCCAGCGCGATCGTGGTGCGCGGCAGCCTGTACTGGCTCACCCACCGCGACGGCCCGGCCCGCACGATCACCGACACCGCGGGCGTACGGGTCCGGCTGCCGGAGATGCTCGGCACCGGCGGCCAGGTGGCGTACGTGACGGACGCGGACGGCGAGGACGCGGTGGAGATCGCGTATCTCCCCCGGGCCAGCGGCGACCGCGAGCCCAGGCGGCTGGCCTCCGGCGAGCTCGGCCGGGTCCAGGAGCTGCTCTCCGACCCGGAGGGCGAGCGCCTGGCGATCGCCTCGCACGACGGCCGGGTGCTGCTGATCGACGCCACCGAGGAGTCCACCGGCGAGGTCACCGAACTGATCCGGTCGATCAACGGGCCCGTCCGCGATCTGGCGTTCTCACCGGACGGCTGCTGGCTGACCTGGTCCCACCCGGGCATCGGCCGCTCGCTGCGCCAGATCAAGATGGCCCGGATCTCGGGCCCCGGCGCCCGGGTCATCGTGGACGTGACCAACGGCCGCTTCGAGGACGAGAACCCGGTGTTCACCCGGGACGGCCGCTATCTCGCCTTCCTCTCCTGGCGCGGCTTCGACCCGGTCTACGACGTCCACACCGGCGACCTCTCCTTCCCGCTCGGCTGCCGCCCGTATCTGGTCCCGCTCTCCTCGGCCACGCCCTCGCCCTTCGCGCTGCTGCCCGACGGGCGCCCGGCCGCGGGCGGGCTCGACCCGCTGGAGGAGCCGGGCGACGGCACGGTCACGGTCGAGGTGGAGGGCCTGGAGAGCAGGGTGACGCCGTTCCCGGTGGCGGCCTCCAAGTACTCGGCGCTGCACCCGGTCTCCGGCGGCGGTCTGGTGTGGCTGCGCTGGCCGATCTCGGGAGCGCTCGGCGAGACCTTCGCCAACCCGGCCGACACCTCGGGCCGCCCCACGCTGGAGCACTTCGACATCACCAAGGCGCGCAAGACCGAACTCGTCGACCACCTCGACTGGTTCGCGGTGAGCGGCGACGGCAGCCGCCTGGTGGTCGTCGACGACGGCGACCTGCGGGCCGTGCCCGCCACCGAGTCCGGCGACTCCGACTCCACGGTCTACCTCGACCTGCGCCGGATCCTGCACGAGGTCGACCCGCCCTCCGAGTGGCGCCAGGCATACGACGAGGCGGGCCGAATCATCCGCGCCTACTTCTGGGACCCGCAGATGTGCGGCATCGACTGGAAGGCGGTCCTCGACCAGTACCGCCCGCTGGTCGAACGGGTCGCCTCCCCCGACGAGTTCGCGGACCTCCTGCGCGAGGTGCTGGGCGAGCTGGGCACCTCACACGCGTACGTCTCGGCCGCGCGCAGGAACGAGGGCCCGCCCCACTACCAGCGCCCGCAGGGCCTGCTCGGCGCCAACTTCGTCCACCGCGACGACGGCTGGATGGTCCGGCGCATCCTGCCCGGCGACTCCTCCGACTCCAAGGCCCGCTCCCCGCTGGCCGGCACCGGCATCCGCGAGGGCGCGCTGCTCACCCATGTCGACGGCCGCCCGGTGGACCCGGTGGCGGGTCCGTACCCGCTGCTCGCGGGCTCGGGCGGCACGACGGTGGAGCTGACCTTCCAGCCCGCCGAGGGCGAAGGCCGCTCGCGCCGCGTCGCCGTGGTCCCGCTGGTGGACGAGCGCCCGCTGCGCTACCAGGACTGGGTGGCCAAGCGCCGTGCGGTGGTACGGGAGCTGAGCGGCGGCAAGTGCGGCTACCTCCACATCCCGGACATGGGCGGCTCGGGCTGGGCCCAGTTCAACCGGGACCTGCGCCTGGAGATGTCCCGCCCGGCGCTGATCGTCGACGTACGCGGCAACGCGGGCGGCCACATCAGCGAGCTGGTGGTCGAGAAGCTCACCCGCAAGATCATCGGCTGGGACCTGACCCGCGACGCGCAGCCGGTCTCGTACGCCTCCAACGCCCCCCGGGGCCCGGTGGTGGCCCTGGCCGACGAGGCGACCTCCTCCGACGGCGACATGATCACGGCCGCCTTCCGCCTCCTCCATCTGGGCCCGGTGGTCGGCCAGCGCACCTGGGGCGGCGTGGTCGGCATGACCGGCCGCCACGTCCTGGGCGACGGCACGGTGATCACGGTGCCGATGAACGCGGCGTGGTTCGACTCGTACCAGTGGTCCATCGAGAACCACGGGGTCGAGCCGGACCTGGAGATCCTGCGCACCCCGCTGGACTGGGCGGAGGGCCGCTATGCGCAGCTCGACGACGCGGTGCAGCTGGCGCTGGATCTGCTTGCGGGCCGGCCTGCGGCTACGCCGCCGGGGTATGCGAACGCCCCGGACCGGCGGCGCCCGGAGCTGCCGCCGCGGTGACGCTTCGCTGGAGCGCAGTTGTTCGGGTGCGGGCCGGTGGGGTGGCGCGCAGTTCCCCGCGCCCCTGAGATGCGCCCCTGCGGGGCGCCCAGGGGATTGCCGCGCAGCGGCATCTAAGGCACGATCGCCTCCAGCGCGGCTCTGTACAG
>NZ_JBFAAD010000052.1:0-37613 GCF_040639555.1 Streptomyces sp. NPDC023838 | reverse complement strand
GGTGGGGGGTGGGCCGAGGTGGTCTCCCGGGGGCTGCGCCCCCGGACCCCGTTGCGGGGCCTGCGGCCCCTGCACCCCGCTTCGGGGCTCCGCCCCGGACCCCGTGCAGGCTCCCTTTTCGTCTGCGGGCCGTGCTGGGTTGCTCGCGCAGTTCCCCGCGCCCCTTAGATGCGCCCCTGCGGGGCGCCCCTGTAGGGGCGCGGGGAACTGCGCGACCAGCCACCCACGGCCCGCAGACGAACCCCCCTCACCCCCGGAGGGTTTCGGGAAGGGGCGGGGTGGGGGAAACGTCCCGCCGAGCCCCGCCCTCCGGCTCCGTCCCGAACCACGCCACCCCCACCGCCCCCCCAACCGCCAGCACAAACCCCAGCACCGCCATCCACGCGAACCCCGCGCGGGACGCGTCACCCAGCCACAGCACGCCGATCGCGCCCGGCAGCACCGTCTCCCCGACCACCAGCGCCGCCGTCGCCCCGTTCACCGAACCGATCTGGAGCGCCACCGTGTGCAGGTACATCCCGCCCACCCCCGCCACCAGAATCGCGTAGAGCGCGGGGTCCGAGAGAAGGCGGCCCAGGTCGAAGGGGTCGACCCCGTTCAGGACGCGCACCCCGACCCCCAGCGCGCCGAACCCCAGCCCGGACAGCAGACCCGCCACGATCGCGGCGCGGGCGCCCAGCAGACGTACCGCCACCGCGCCGCCGCCCATCAACAGCACCGACACCACCAGCAGCCACCAGTGCGTGGCGAGGGACGTGTGCCCGCTGCCCTCCGCGCCCGCCGCCGTCGCCAGCAGCACCAGCGCCGAGCAGACCACCGCGATGGACCCCCACTCCGCGCGGCTCAGCCGGATCCCGAGCAGCTTCACGCTCAGCACCGCCGTGATCACCAGGTTCGCGCTGATCACCGTCTGGGAGAGGAAGAGCGGGAGGAGGCGGGCGGCCAGGGCGCCCAGCCCGAAGCCCACGAAGTCCAGGACCGTGCCCACCATGAATTCCCAGGTCATCGCCGCCTTCGCGGTGGACGACAGGCTGGGGCCGCCGTGCTGGGTGCGGGCCGTCGCGGCCGCCTCGCGGCGCGCGGACTTGCGGGATCCGACGGCTTGCAGGACCGAGCCCGTGCCGTAACAGATCGAGGCCGCGATCGCGGTGAGGAGGCCGAGCAGCACCAAAAGCTCCGTTCCGGGGGATCAACAGGAGCACGATGGAGCTCCTCAGCAGCAGACGTGCGCAGGCCGCCCCGCGTTGCCTGGTGTGACCTACGCGTCGTCGTTCACGCCGCCAGGCGCGCCAGCTCCGCCGCCGCCTCGTCCACCGAGTCCACCAGCGCGATCCGCGCCGCCATCGGGCGGCCCTGCGCGAGCGCGCGCAGCAGCGGCCACGTGGGCAGCCGCTCCGTCCAGTGCTCCCGGTCGACCAGCACCATCGGCGTCGGCTCGCCGCGCGACCCGTAGTAGTTCGGGGTCGCGTTGTCGAAGATCTCCTGTACGGTCCCGGCCGCGCCCGGCAGGAACACCACGCCCGCGTTGGAGCGGGCCAGCAGGCCGTCCTCGCGGGTGGCGTTGGCGAAGTACTTGGCGATGTGGCTGGCGAAGGCGTTCGGCGGCTCGTGGCCGTAGAACCAGGTGGGGATGCCGACCGATACGCCGCCCTCGGGGTGGCGCCCGCGCACCTCGAAGGCCGCCCGCGCCCAGTCGGAGACGGACGGCGCGAACGAGGGTGCCTTGGCGAGCAGTTCCAGGGCCTCACCGAGCACGGCGTCCGCGAACGGCGCCGTGTAGGCGCCCAGGTTCGCCGCCTCCATCGCGCCAGGCCCGCCGCCGGTGGCGACGGTGAACCCGGCCCGGCTCAGGGTGCGGCCGAGCCGCGCCGCCCCGGCGTACGCGTCGCTGCCCCGGCCCATCGCGTGCCCGCCCATCACGCCCACGACCCGCGCCCCGGCCAGGAACTCGTCGAGCGCGTCCGAGACCGAGTCGTCGTGGATCGAGCGGAGCATCGACGCGAAGACGTCACCGTCCGCCTTGGTGCGCTGGAACCAGGCGTACGAGCGGGCGTCGGGCGTACGCTCGTAGCCGCCGTCCAGGTCCTCGAACAGCTCGTCGGGGGTGTAGAGCAGACCCCGGTACGGGTCGACGGGCAGATCGGGTACGGGCGGGAAGACCAGCGCCCCGTCGGCACGCACCTTCGTGGTGGCGTCCGGCGCCATCCGGCAGCCGAGGAAGACGGCGCCCGCGGTGTCGGTGGACAGGAGCGCGAACGTACGGTCCGTCAGTTCCAGCGACTGGAGCCGGTATCCGACCAGGGTGCCGCGCGCGACGACCTCGTCGAACTCGGCGAGGGACTCGATCTCCCGGTCCCGCGCGCTCGGAACCCGCTGAAAGTCTTCACTGGCCATCCGGCCACGATAGTCGTACGGACAGTCGTACCGACGGGGGTCCCCGCCCCGCTCCTCAAGAGCCCGGGGAGGGCGGTCCCGGCCGGGTCCCTACCGGGGCTCAGCCCGTCAGGGGCAGCGCCGCCAGCTCCGCGATGCCCCAGGTCACCGGGGTGAACAGGGCCAGGACCGCCGCCGCGCGCAGGGCGGCCGAGGCGCGCAGCAGCTTGGTTGGGGTGCCCAGGCGCAGCAGCGCCGCCGTCGTCTCGCCGCGGGCGTGCTTGGACTCCAGGGCCGCCGTCAGCAGCGTCGCCACCGAACAGCCCGTCACCAGCGCCGCCCCCAGGCCCGTGAGAGGGCCGAAGGGATGCGGTCCCGCCTCGTCGCCGTACAGCGTGGAGGCCGCGAGGGTGGCCGACGCCACCGCGCACACCACGCCCAGCGGGCGCCCGATACGGCGGGCCTCCTCCATCAGGACGCGCCCCGCGAGCAGCCGGGCCGCCCCCGGGCGCGCGGTCTGGAGGAGCCGGCCGCACAGATGGGTCAGAGCCGGACCCGCCACCGCCAGGCCGAGCGCTGTCAGGACCCACCCGGCCAGCACCCCGGCCGGGCTGCTGTCGGGGTGGCCCGGCATGGGGAGCGCGGAGCCCGGGGTGCCCCGGCTCGCGAACGTCTCGATCGCCAGGCCCGCCGTGATCAGGGTGATCCCCCAGGGCAGGCCCGAAGGGACGGAGGCCGGGGGCCGCTCCGCGCCGCGCGGCCGGGGCCGGGGAAGCTCGTTGCGCGGGCGCAGGGCGAGCCCGGCGGCCGCCGACGCGGTCAGCGGCACCGCCGTGAGCAGGGTGAGCGTGGCGGCCAGCGGCAGCGGCTGGTCGGCTCCGAGCAGCCCGGCCGCCGCGCCGTCGAAGGGCAGCCCGGTGATGTCGCCGCGCAGATGCAGATAGACGAGCAGGGCGACCGTCGAGCCGAGCGTGCAGGCCACCGCCGTCGACGCCGTCGCGATCGCGGTGAGCCGCCCGGGGCCCAGACCCACCGCGGAGAGCCCGGGGCGAGGGCGGGTGCTCGGGTCCGTACGCGCCACGGCGACCGCGAAGTGGACGGTGGCGGCGAGCGGCACCGCGCACCACAGCAGCCGCAGCACCGAACCGCCGGGGTGCGCCACCGCGTGGCCCAGGGTGCACAGGAGCAGGAAGCCGACGCCCGCCGAGGCCGCGGCCACCAGCAGGCGGCGCATCAGGACCAGCGGGTGGGTGCCGCGGGCTAGACGGAGAGCGAGCACGCGGCGTGGCCCTCCGCGTCGGGGGCGTCGGCGAGCCCGGCCGCGTTGACCCGGCGGCCGTCGAGCAGCCACACCGTGCGGTCGGCGAGCGCCGCGACCTCCGTGTCATGGGTGGCCAGCACCGTGGTGATGGCGTGCGAGCGGGCCGCGGCCGTCAGGGTGCGCAGCACCTGGGCGCGGTCGGCGCGGTGCAGGGTGGCGGTCGGCTCGTCCGCGAAGAGCACCGCGGGGGAGGTGATCAGGGCGCGGGCGATCGCCACGCGCTGGCGCTGGGCGGTGAGCAGGGCGTGCGGGCGACGGCGGGCGCAGGCGTCGATGTCGAGTCGCTCCAGCCACTCCAGGGCGGCCTTCTTGGCGGTGCGGTGCGAGATGCCGCGCAGCAGCAGGGGCAGCGCCGCGTTCTCCCAGGCGTTGAGCTCGGGCACCAGCGTCGGCTCCGGGTCGATCCAGCCGAACCGGTCCCGGCGCAGCCGCTCGCGCGCGAGCGCTCCCAAGGTGTGGACGGGGGCGCTGTTGAACCAGACCTCGCCCTGGTCGGGCACGAGCTGGCCGGACAGACAGCGCAGCAGGGTCGTCTTGCCACTGCCGCGCGGACCCCCGACGGCCAGGATCTCGTCCTCGCGGATCCCGAGGGAGACCCCGGTCAGGGCGGGCGAGCCGCCGTGGGAGTAGTGCAGGGAACGTCCCCAGAGCACATCGTTGTCCGGCGGGGCCACCATGGCGTACACCTCGGTTCAGATCAGATTTCCTGCTCCCCGTACGGGGGAACGAAGGCAGGGCCGATCGGTCACTGGGCACCGTAGGGACTCCGTACGCGCCGGTCCCGACAGCACGCGGCCCGGTGGTGCCCATCTCACTCGGATGGGCGCCACCGGGCCGGTGCGTTCAGACGAATCGCGGGGGACGATCCGGGGCCTGAACGGGGGAGGGGACGGGGAGAGGGACGGGGACGGCTACAGCTTCGTCCAGGCCTCCGTCAGGACCTGGCGCAGGATGCCCTCGATCTCGTCGAAGGTCTCCTGGTTCGAGATCAGCGGCGGGGCCAGCTGGACCACCGGGTCGCCCCGGTCGTCGGCGCGGCAGTACAGGCCGTTGTCGTACAGCGCCTTGGAGAGGAAGCCGTACAGGACGCGCTCGGTCTCCTCGTCGGTGAAGGTCTCCTTGGTGGCCTTGTCCTTGACCAGCTCGATGCCGTAGAAGAAGCCGTTGCCGCGGACGTCGCCGACTATCGGCAGGTCGTGGAGCTTCTTGAGGGTGTCGAAGAAGGCGCCCTCGTTGGCGAGCACGTGCTGGTTGAGGCCCTCGCGCTCGAAGATGTCGAGGTTGGCCAGACCCACCGCGGCGGAGACCGGATGGCCGCCGAAGGTGTAGCCGTGCAGGAAGGTGTTGTCGCCCTTGTAGAACGGCTCGGCGAGCTTGTCGGAGATGATGCAGGCGCCGATCGGGGAGTACCCCGAGGTCATGCCCTTGGCGCAGGTGATCATGTCCGGGACGTAGCCGAACTTGTCGCACGCGAACATCGTGCCCAGGCGGCCGAAGGCGCAGATGACCTCGTCGGAGACGAGCAGCACGTCGTACTTGTCGCAGATCTCGCGGACCCGCTGGAAGTAGCCGGGCGGGGGCGGGAAGCAGCCGCCCGCGTTCTGCACGGGCTCCAGGAAGACCGCGGCGACCGTGTCGGGGCCCTCGAAGAGGATCTCCTGCTCGATCTGGTCGGCGGCCCAGCGGCCGAAGGCCTCGGGATCGTCGCCGTGGATCGGGGCGCGGTAGATGTTGGTGTTCGGCACCTTGTGCGCGCCGGGGACCAGCGGCTCGAAGGGGGCCTTCAGGGCGGGCAGACCGGTGATGGACAGGGCGCCCTGCGGGGTGCCGTGGTAGGCGACCGCGCGCGAGATGACCTTGTACTTCGTGTGGTTGCCGGTGAGCTTGTGGTACTGCTTCGCCAGCTTCCAGGCGGTCTCGACGGCCTCGCCGCCGCCGGTGGTGAAGAAGACCTTGTTGAGGTCGCCCGGCGCGTAGTTCGCGAGGCGCTCGGCGAGCTCCACCGCCTTGGGGTGGGCGTAGGACCACACCGGGAAGAAGGCCAGCTCCTGCGCCTGCTTGTAGGCGGTCTCGGCGAGCTCGTGACGGCCGTGGCCGGCGTTGACGACGAACAGGCCGGAGAGACCGTCGAGGTACTTCTTGCCCTTGTCGTCGTAGATGTAGGTGCCCTCGCCCCGCACGATGGTGGGAACGGGCGCGTTCTCGTACGACGACATGCGGGTGAAGTGCATCCACAGGTGGTCGTAGGCGGTCTGGCTCAGGTCCTTGCTCACGGCTATCGGGTTCCCCACATATAGGTCTGCTTCTTCAACTTGAGGTAGACGAAGCTCTCGGTGGAGCGCACGCCGGGGAGGGCGCGGATCCGCTTGTTGATGACGTCCAGCAGGTGGTCGTCGTCCTCGCAGACGACCTCCACCATCAGGTCGAAGGAGCCCGCGGTCATCACCACGTACTCGCACTCGGCCATGGCCGTCAGGGCGTCCGCGACGGGGTCGAGATCGCCCTCGACGTTGATGCCGACCATCGCCTGGCGCCGGAACCCCACGGTGAGGGGGTCGGTGACGGCGACGATCTGCATCACGCCCTGGTCGAGCAGCTTCTGCACGCGCTGGCGCACGGCCGCCTCGGACAGGCCCACGGCCTTGCCGATCGCGGCGTACGGACGGCGCCCGTCCTCCTGGAGCTGCTCGATGATCGCCAGGGACACGGCATCGATCGACGGGGACGAGCCGTTTCCGGTCCTGGGGTCTGCGCTTCGACTGGCCACGGAGCCACTGTGCACCCGACTCGGTCTGTCCCGCAACCCCAAAGCGATGAAATTCGTTGTTCCGTGACCTCGGAAGCACTGAATCCGAAGTTGCCGGGCGGCGGGTCTGTCGAAAGCGACACTGGACCGACTAGGGTGGGTTGTCTCACCCATCGGACATCGGACCGGGAGGCCAGCGAAGTGACCACCGAACTGCGTCGTTTGCGCAACTACATCGACGGAGAGTTCCGCGATGCTGCCGACGGGCGGACCATCGAGGTGGTCAACCCGGCCACGGGCGAGGCGTACGCCACCTCGCCGCTCTCCGGCCAGGCGGACGTCGACGCCGCCATGGCCGCCGCCGCCGCGGCCTTCCCGGCCTGGCGCGACACCACCCCGGCCGAGCGCCAGAAGGTCCTGCTGAAGATCGCGGACGCCTTCGAGGAGCGCGCCGAGGAACTGATCGCGGCCGAGTCGGAGAACACCGGCAAGCCGCTCGCGCTGACCGCCAGCGAAGAGATCCCGCCGATGGTGGACCAGATCCGCTTCTTCGCGGGCGCGGCCCGGCTGCTCGAAGGCCGCTCGGCCGGCGAGTACATGGAGGGCATGACCTCGATCGTCCGCCGTGAGCCGGTGGGCGTCTGCGCGCAGGTCGCGCCGTGGAACTACCCGATGATGATGGCCGTGTGGAAGTTCGCCCCGGCGCTCGCGGCGGGCAACACGGTCGTCCTCAAGCCCTCGGACACCACCCCCGCCTCCACCGTCCTGATCGCCGAGATCATCGGCGCGATCGTTCCCAAGGGCGTCTTCAACGTCATCTGCGGCGACCGCGACACCGGCCGCGCGATGGTCGAGCACCCCACCCCCGCGATGGCCTCCATCACCGGTTCCGTACGGGCCGGCATGCAGGTCGCCGAGTCGGCGGCCAAGGACGTCAAGCGCGTCCACCTGGAGCTCGGCGGCAAGGCCCCGGTCGTCGTCTTCGAGGACGCCGACATCGCCAAGGCCGTCGGGGACATCGCGGTCGCGGGCTACTTCAACGCCGGCCAGGACTGCACGGCCGCGACCCGCGTCCTGGTCCACGAGTCCATCCACGACGAGTTCGTGGCCGCGCTCGCCAAGACCGCCGCCGAGACCAAGACCGGGCAGCCGGACGACGAGGACGTGCTGTACGGCCCGCTGAACAACGCCAACCAGCTCAAGCAGGTCACCGGCTTCATCGACCGCCTCCCGGCGCACGCCAAGGTCGAGGCGGGCGGCCACCGGGTCGGCGACAAGGGCTACTTCTACGCCCCGACCGTCGTCTCCGGCCTCAAGCAGGACGACGAGATCATCCAGAACGAGGTCTTCGGCCCGGTCATCACGGTCCAGTCCTTCACCGACGAGAAGCAGGCTCTCGCATACGCCAACGGCGTCGAGTACGCGCTGGCCTCCTCGGTCTGGACGAAGGACCACGCCCGCGCGATGCGCATGTCCAAGTTCCTGGACTTCGGCTGCGTCTGGATCAACACGCACATCCCGCTGGTCGCGGAGATGCCGCACGGCGGCTTCAAGAAGTCCGGCTACGGCAAGGACCTCTCGGCGTACGGCTTCGAGGACTACACCCGCATCAAGCACGTGATGACGTCGTACGAGGGCTGATCCGCCCCGGCACGGCTCGGACTTGTGGTGCGGCACCGGACGGGGTGCCGCACCACGCGTGTGTCCGGGGGCGGTTGGCGGTCGACAGGGTGTCGGGGCTGCCGCGTACGGCTGTACGCAGCGTCCATTGCCCCGTACACCGGTGCCCCGGCATCCTTCCGGGGTGCGAGTGACCCCCATGAACCCCCTCTCCCGCCGCCACCTGCTGCGCGCGCTCGGCGGTGGCGCCCTGGCCACCGCGCTGGCCGGCTGCGGAGTGCCCGCGGCGTACGTCGGGCCGGGCGAGCGCGCGGCGCGCGACCGCTCGGCCGCCGACCACCGGCTCACCTTCGCCAACTGGCCGCTGTACATCGACACCGACGAGCACGACAAGTCGAAGCGGCCCACCCTCGACGCCTTCACCAGGACCACCGGCATCTCCGTCGACTACACCGAGGAGATCAACGACAACGACGAGTTCTTCGGGAAGATCAGCCCGGCCCTGATGAACCATCAGGCGACCGGTCGCGACGTCGTCGTGGTCAGCGACTGGATGGCGGCCCGGTTCGTCCGGCTCGGCTGGGTGCAGGAGATGGACCGCTCGCGCCAGCCCAACGTCGCCAAGCACCTGGATCCGCAACTGACTTCGCCCGCCTTCGACAAGGGCCGGCTGCACAGCGTGCCCTGGCAGTCCGGGATCACCGGCATCGCGTACAACAAGAAGAAACTCGGCCGCGAGATCAAGCACACCGGCGATCTGTGGGACCCGCGCCTGGCGGGCAAGGTGACGCTGCTGTCCGGGCTCGACGAGTCGTTCGCGCTCCTGATGCAGGGCAATGGCGTCGATGTGACGCGCTGGACGGCCGACGACTTCCACCGGATGTGCGACCAGGTCGAGAAGCAGGTGCACAAGAAGCAGATACGCCGCTTCACCGGCAACGACTACATCAAGGACCTCTCCACCGGCGACGTGCTCGCCTGCCAGGCGTACTCCGGCGATGTGATCCAGCTCCAGGCGGACAACCCCGACATCGAGTTCGTGGTGCCCGAGGAGGGCGCCGAGCTGTGGGCCGAGTCGATGATGGTCCCCAACCTGGCCCGCCACAAGGCCAACGCCGAGGCGTTGATCGACTACTACTACGACCCGCACGTCGCCGCGGAGCTGGCGGTCTGGGTCAACTACGTCTGCCCGGTCCCGGCCGCCCGCGAGGTCCTGGCGTCCTCCGACGACAAGGAGAGGGCCGAACTCGCCGAGGACCCGCTGGTCTTCCCCGACGCCGAGATGCGCCGACGGCTGGCGATCGCCCGGGACATCACGTCGCAGGAGCGGGTGGAGTTCGCGAAGAGGTGGAACGCGATCGTGGGGCTGTAGGGGGCCTCGGGGGCGGCGCGACGGCGGGTTTGAACGCGTTCAAACTGCGGCGTAGGCTGCGGGTATGAGCGAGCGAAGAGCTGCCCTCGTGCGGCGCATACGCCTGTGGCTTGTCGTCTTCGTCGTCTGTCTCGTGCTGAGCGGACTGACCGCGTTCCCGCTGGTGCACGAACTGCACTGGACACAGAGCCTGTTGCGGTCCACGCCGGTGGGGGACTGGTTCCCGGGCCTGACGGGCTGGATCGACCGGGTGCGTGAGGGGCTCGACGCGACGGACGCGGAGTACCCCTTCGTCCTGTACGGCACGGACTGGCTGGCATTCGCGCACCTCGTCATCGCTGTCGCCTTCTACGGGCCCTACCGCGACCCGGTGCGCAACATCTGGGTGATCGAGTTCGGGATGATCGCCTGCGCCGGGATCGTCCCGCTGGCGCTGATCTGCGGGCCGGTGCGCGGCATCCCCTTCTGGTGGTCGGTGATCGACATGTCGTTCGGCGTGTTCGGGGTGATCCCGCTGTACGTCGTACGCCGGAAGATCAAGGAGCTGGAGGCGCTGACGGTGCCGGCGCCCGCGGGGGCACCGGCGGCGGCGTGAGTCAGCGGGCGGCGGGCCGGAACCCGTCAGCCGTCCCGCCCGCGCCCCCCGCCAGGACCGCGCGCAGCGCGTCCATCCGGTTGGTGGTGACCGCGTCCACGCCCTGATCGACCAGCCGCCGCATGGTCCGCTTGGTGTCCGCCGTCCACACGGAGACGAGCATCCCGTCGCGGTGGATCCGCGCGGCCAGCTCCGGACTCATCAGCCCGAAGCGGTAGTTGAGCCAGCGCGGCTTCACCGCGGCGATCAGCTCGGGGCGCGGCGGGGCCAGCGTCGTCCACGTCAGGGCGATCTCGGCGGACGGATCGGCGGCGCGGACCTTCAGCATGGTGGCTGCGCCCGCGCAGTAGTACACGCGCTCGCCCGCCCCGCACTCCTGGACCGTGCCGACGACCGCGCGCACCGCCGCCCGCGTCGCCCCGGGCAGATCGATCATCACCCGGTGCGCGCCGGCCGCCATCAGGGCCGCGCGCAGGGTCGGGACACCGGCGCGGGTCAGCTCGCGCACGTCCTCGTACAGCAGGGAGGACAGCGGCCGGTCGTGCCCCCACAGCCGCTCCAGCGTGTCGTCGTGGAGCAGCACGGGGACGCCGTCGCGGGTGAGCCGTACGTCGATCTCGACCGCGTCCGCGCCCCGCTCCAGCGCCGAGTGGATCGACGGGAGCGTGTTCTCGCGGACGCGGTACGGGTCGCCGCGGTGGGCCACGGCAGTCACGGTGCGCATGGGCCCATTGTTGCGGTGGGCTACCGCGCCAGCCACTGCTCGGTGTACGCCTCGATCTCCGCGGCCAGCTTCGCCTTGCCCGCCCCGTCGAGGAAGGACGCCTCGACGGCGTTCTTGGCGAGGGCGGCCACGCCGCGCTCGTCCAGCTCCAGGAGGCGGGCGGCGACCGCGTACTCGTTGTTGAGGTCGCTGCCGAACATCGGCGGGTCGTCGCTGTTGACGGTGACGAGCACGCCCGCCTGGACCATCTCCTTGATGGGGTGCCGTTCGATGTCGGTGACGACGCGGGTCGCCAGGTTGGAGGTCGGGCAGACCTCCAGGGCGATCCGGTGGTCGGCGAGGTGCTTGAGCAGGTCCGGGTCCTGGGTGGCGCTGGTGCCGTGGCCGATGCGCTCGGCGCGCAGGTCGCGCAGGGCGTCCCAGATGGACTGCGGGCCGGTGGACTCGCCCGAGTGCGGCACCGAGTGCAGCCCGGCGGCGATGGCTCGGTCGAAGTACGGCCTGAACTGCGGGCGCGGTACGCCGATCTCGGGGCCGCCGAGGCCGAAGGAGACCAGGCCCTCGGGGCGGATGCCGTCGGAGGTGGCGAGCCGGGTGGTCTCGGCGGCGGCCTCCGTACCGGCCTCGCCCGGAATGTCGAAGCACCAGCGCAGCACCGTGCCGAGCTCCTTCTCGGCCGCCTTGCGGGCGTCCTCGATCGCGTCCATGAAGGCGCGCTCGTCGATGCCGCGACGGGTGGAGGAGAAGGGGGTGATGGTCAGCTCGGCGTACCGGATGTTCTGCCGGGCCATGTCGCGGGCGATCTCGTACGTGAGAAGCCGCACATCTTCCGGGGTGCGGATCAGGTCGACGACCGAGAGGTAGACGTCGATGAAGTGCGCGAAGTCGGTGAACGTGAAGTAGTCCGCGAGGGCCTCGGGGTCGGTGGGGACCTTCGAGTCCGGGTGGCGGGCGGCGAGTTCGGCGACGATACGGGGGGAAGCCGAGCCGACGTGGTGCACATGGAGCTCCGCCTTGGGCAGGCCCGCGATGAACGGGTGCAGGTCGGTCATGGGTTCCTCCACGGGCTGTCGTCGGTTGTCGTCTGTTGTCGTCTGCTGTGCCGGCTTCGGGGATCATGTTAGGCCGGGCGCCGGGGCGGGTCCCGGGGCGGGTCCCAGGCCGGGTGGACCCCCGGGGGCCGCCGCGGGCGGGGGCCTTAGCATGTCGGAACCAGGATGGGGGAGGCCCATGTCAGACAACCAGGATCAGCCGTCTCGGGGGGCCGAGCCCGTGCCCGAGCCGGTCCCCGAGCCCGTGGACCCTTGGGCGCCGCCGGAGCGGAAGGTTCCGTTGGAGAAGCCGGTGAGTGACCGGGTGCATGACCAGCCGACGGTGACGTCGATGCCGGGGGCGGGCGCGGCGGGTCCGGGTCCGGTGCCGGGGCCGTCGGGTGCGGGCTTCACCGACGTCGGGCCGTCCGGCTGGGAGGGCGCCGTGCCGCCTCCGCCGACCGCGCCGGGCGGTCCCGGACAGGCGGTCCCGGGGAGCTACGGCTACCCCGCGTACCCCTACCCCAACTACCCCGGTTACGGGTACGGGCACGCCGGCTGGACCGGCATGGGCGCCCCGCTCAACGGCTTCGGCACGACCGCGCTGGTGCTCGGCATCGTCTCCGTCGTCCTGTTCTGCCTCTGGGGACTCGGGATCATCCTCGGCATTCTCGCCCTGGTCTTCGGCTTCCTCGGCCGGGGGCGGGCGCGGCGTGGCGAGGCCACGAACGGGGGGCAGGCGCTGGCCGGGATCATTCTCGGGGCGGTGGGGATCGTCGTCAGCGGGGTGATCCTGGGGCTCATGGTGTGGGCGGTCACGCATGACGACGGGGACGACGGGTCGTCGTCGGTGGATGACCCGTTCGCGACGACGCTGGTGGTTGAGCGGGGCTGACTCCCCCCACCCCGCCCCTTCCCGCTGTGACATGTGCGGCTCCGCCGCGCGGCCTCTGGGGGAGGGGGAAGGGAGTTCCCCAGGGGCTGCGCCCCCGGACCGCCCGGGCGGGGCTGCACCCCCTACACCCTGCTCAGGGGACTGCCGCCCCCGTACCGGCTTCACCCCCACCCCGCCCCTTCCCTAAACCCTCCGGGGGTGGGGGAGGAAAAGGGGGTTTTCCCGGGGGCTGCGCCCCCGGACCCCCGCTCACGGGGCTGCCGCCCCTGTGCCCCCGCTCACGGGGCTGCCGCCCCTGTGCCCCCGCTCACGGGGCTGCCGCCCCTGTGCCCCCGCTCACGGGGCTGCCGCCCCTGTACCCCGCGCGGGGGCCCACCCCGCCGGGGCTGCCGGCCCTGTACCCCGCGCTCTGGGCTGAGCCCCTGCACCGCTCCCTGAGCTGCGCCCTCGCCCCCAACCCCTCAGGGGCGCGGGGAACTGCGCGACCAGCCCCCACCGGCCCGCAGACGAACCCCGCAACCCGGCCCGCCGACCTGCCCCGCAACCCCCAACCCCTCAGGGGCGAGGGGAACTGCGCGATCAGCCCCCACTCACCCGCAGACGAACCCCGCACCCACCCCGGAGGGCTTCGCGGGGAACTGCGCGACCAGCCCCCACTCACCCGCAGACGAACCCCGCACCCACCCCGGAGGGACCCGCACGGTCAGCCATCGCCCCGCACCACCCCCCGCGCATCCATCAACGCGAACCCCAGAAGGTTCAGCCCCCTCCACTGGTCCGGGTCCTCCGCCCCCGGCGCGTCCGCCGCGAGGCCGATTCCCCAGATGCGGTCCAGGGGGCTGGCCTCCACCAGGACGCGGGTGCCGGTGGAGACGAGGTACGCGCGCAGGGACTCGTCCTGCGAGAACTTGTGGACGCTGCCCTCCACCACGATCCCGTACCGCTCCCGCTCCCACACCGTCTCGTCGAAGCCCCGCACCAGGCGTCCCGCCTTCTTCGCGGCGGCGGGCGACGTGGCCGACAGGGCCGCCCGCTCCGCCTCCTCGTCGCCGAACAGGCGCGCCTTGGCCGCCATCATCCAGTGCTCGGCCGTCGCGTACACCACGCCGTCCACCGTGAACGGCGACGGCCACCACTGGCTGAAACAGCTCGGTCCCAGCGTCCCGTCCCGCCGGGGCGCGTGGCCCCAGAAGTGCAAGAACTTGACCCTTTCACCATCCTTGACCTGCGCGATCAAATTGTCGATCTTCTCCATACACGCGAGTCTGGCATCCGCCACTGACACTCCGTACGGGTATTTACGGCCTGACCCGACACATGGTCGACAGATTCCGTCGCGTAACCAAAAGGCAACAACGGAATCACTTGTTGGTCAGGTGCCGCTCTGTCAGGATCGGCACTCAAATCGAGCTGGAGCTACGGAGACCGTGAGCGAGATGGGCAACAGCAACAGCAGTCGCTTCCCGGCGCAGGACCGTTTCGAAGGCGGCGCCCAGTACATCGGCGGGCGGTTCGCCCCAGGCACCTCCGGGCGCAAGCAGGATGTCGTCGACCCGGCCACCGGCCACGTCGTCCACACCTACGAGCTGGCCGGGACGGATGACGTCGACCGCGCCGTCGCCGCCGCCAAGGACGCCTTCGCGGGCTGGGCCGGCGCCACCCCCGCCGAGCGCTCCGACGCCCTGCACCGCTTCGCCGCCGTCCTCGCCGACCGCGCGGAGGAGTTCGCGCAGGCCGAGTCGCTCCAGTGCGGCAAGCCGATCAAGCTCAGCCGGGAGTTCGACGTCCCGGGCACCGTCGACAACACCGCGTTCTTCGCCGGGGCCGCCCGCCACCTCCAGGGGCAGTCCGCCGGGGAGTACTCCGGCGACCACACCTCGTACGTACGCCGTGAGGCCCTCGGCGTCGTCGGCTCCATCGCGCCCTGGAACTATCCCCTCCAGATGGCCGCCTGGAAGGTGCTCCCGGCCATCGCGGCCGGCAACACCATCGTCCTCAAGCCCGCCGAGATCACCCCGCTCACCTCGCTTCTCTTCGCCGAGGCCGCCACCGCCGCCGGGATTCCCGACGGGGTCCTCAACATCGTCTCCGGCGCCGGGCGTGACGCGGGCGAACACCTCGTCGCGCACCCCGACGTCGTCATGACCTCCTTCACCGGGTCCACCGCCGTCGGCAAGCGCGTCGCCGAGATCGCCACCGCCACCGTCAAGCGGACCCATCTGGAGCTCGGCGGCAAGGCGCCCTTCGTCGTCTTCGACGACGCCGACCTCGAAGCCGCCGTCCACGGCGCGGTCGCCGCCTCCCTCATCAACTCCGGGCAGGACTGCACCGCCGCCACGCGCGCGTACGTACAGCGTCCGCTCTACGACGCCTTCGTCGCCGGGGTCGCCGATCTGATGGCCACCGTCCGGGTGGGGGACCCCTTCGACCCCGCCACCGATCTCGGGCCGTTGATCAGCCACGTCCACCGCGACCGCGTGGCCGGCTTCGTCGACCGGGCCCGTTCCTACGCCCGGATCGTCACCGGTGGTAAAGCTCCGGAGAGTGAGGGGGCCTTCTACCTGCCCACCCTCATCGCCGACGCCCCGCAGCACAGCGAAGTCGTCCAGGCCGAGATCTTCGGGCCGGTGCTCGTCGTCCTTCCCTTCGACTCGGACGACGACGGCATCCGGCTCGCCAACGACACCCCGTACGGACTCGCCGCCTCCGCCTGGAGCCGGGACGTCTACCGCGCGGGCCGCGCCACCCGGGAGATCAAGGCCGGGTGCGTCTGGGTCAACGACCACATCCCGATCATCAGCGAGATGCCGCACGGCGGCTATAAGGCGAGCGGCTACGGAAAGGACATGTCGGCCTACTCCTTCGAGGAGTACACGCAGGTCAAGCATGTGATGTACGACAACACGGCGGTCGCCGCGAAGGACTGGCACCGCACGATCTTCGGGGACCGATAAAGCATCCGATCAGCGGCGCCGCCGCGTGGCGGCCGTTTGACCAGCGGCCGTCACCTCCACCCGAAAGGGCACACAGCGCATGGAGAGTTACGAGCCGGACCGCCTGTCCGGGGCCCAACTGGCTGCCATACAGCGCAGCCTGACCAGCGGCCGGGGCGCCCTGACCCGCCGTTCGCTGATGCGGGCCACCGGCTTCGGCGCGCTCGCCGTCGGCGGCCTCGCCGGGCTCACCGGCTGCGGCATCCCGGCCGCCAAGAAGGCGGACGGCCAGGCCCCGGCGTCGACGGACCACTCGGCCAAGGAGAAGGTGATCAACTTCTCCAACTGGACCGAGTACATGGACGTCAGCGACGACAAGAAGCACCGGCCGACGCTGGACGCGTTCACCAAGCGGACCGGCATCCAGGTCAAGTACACCGAGGACATCAACGACAACGTCGAGTTCTTCGGGAAGATCAAGCCGCAGCTCGCCGCCGGGCAGGACATCGGGCGCGACCTCATCGTCGTCACCGACTGGCTGGCCGGGCGGCTCATCCGGCTCGGCTGGGCGCAGAAGCTCAACGCCTCGAACCTGCCGCACGCCTTCGCCAACCTCTCCGCCCCCTTCCGCACCCCCGACTGGGACCCGGGCCGCGCCTACTCGTACCCCTGGACCGGCATCCCGGCCGTCATCGCGTACAACTCCAAGGCGACCGGCGGGCGGACCGTCGACTCGGTCACCCAGCTGCTCGACGACCCCACCCTCAAGGGCCGGGTCGGCTTCCTCACCGAGATGCGCGACACCGTCGGGATGACCCTGCTCGACATGGGCAAGGACCCCGCGAAGTTCACCGACGCCGACTTCGACGCGGCGATCGGCCGGCTCCAGAAGGGCGTCGACAAGAAGCAGATCCGGCGCTTCACCGGCAACGACTACACCGGCGACCTCGACAAGGGCGATCTCGCCGCGTGTCTGGCGTGGGGCGGGGACGTCACCCAGCTCCAGTCCGACAACCCGGACATCAAGTACGCGATCCCGGCCGCCGGTTACATGCTCTCCAGCGACAACCTGCTGGTCCCGGCGAAGGCCCGGCACCAGGCCAATGCCGAGCGGCTGATCGACTACTACTACGAGCCGACGGTCGCCGCCCAGCTCGCCGCGTACATCAACTATGTGTGCCCGGTCGACGGCGTACGCGACGAGCTCAGCAAGATCGACCCCAAGCTGGCCGAGAACACGCTGATCCTGCCCGACAAGGCCATGGCCGCCAAGGCGCACTCCTTCCGCTCGCTCAGCAGCGAGGAGGAGACCAAGTACGAGGAGAAGTTCGCCAAGCTCATCGGCGCCTGACCCCCCAGCTTCCTCCCCCAAGCTCTTGAGGAGCAGGGGGGACCCCCACCTCGTCCCTCTCCACCCCTGGGATCGCAACCCATGACTGACGACAAGAACGACGGCGGCGATGTCCGCCTCACCGGGATCAGCAAGACGTACGGCTCCTTCACCGCCGTCCATCCGCTCGAACTGACCGTCCCGCAGGGCTCGTTCTTCGCCCTCCTCGGCGCCTCCGGGTGCGGCAAGACCACCACGCTGCGCATGATCGCCGGACTGGAGGAGCCCACCACCGGGACCGTCTTCCTCGGCGACAAGGACGTCACCGATCTGCCGCCCTACAAGCGGCCGGTGAACACCGTCTTCCAGTCGTACGCGCTCTTCCCGCACCTCGACGTCTCCGAGAACGTCGCCTTCGGGCTGCGCCGCCGGGGCATCAAGTCGGTGAAGAAGCAGGTCGACGACATGCTGGAGCTCGTCCAGCTCGGCGACTTCGCCAAGCGTAAGCCGCATCAGCTCTCCGGTGGCCAGCAGCAGCGCGTGGCGGTCGCCCGCGCGCTCATCAACCACCCGCAGGTGCTGCTCCTCGACGAGCCGCTCGGCGCCCTCGACCTCAAGCTGCGCCGCCAGATGCAGCTGGAGCTCAAGCGCATCCAGACCGAGGTCGGCATCACCTTCATCCACGTCACCCACGACCAGGAGGAGGCCATGACCATGGCCGACACGGTCGCGGTGATGAACGGCGGCCGCGTCGAGCAGCTCGGCGCCCCCGCCGACCTCTACGAGAACCCCAGGACCACGTTCGTGGCGAACTTCCTCGGCACCTCCAACCTCATCGAGGCCGAGGTCGTCGAGAAGAGCGGCGAGGACCTCGTCGTCACGGCGGGCGGGGCCAAGCTGAAGCTGCCCGGCGGGCGATGTTCGGCCCCCGACACCAGCGGCGGAAAGGTCCTCGTGGGCGTGCGCCCGGAGAAGATCTCCCTCGCCCACAAGGACGACGAGGGCTCGATAGCGGCTGGCCGCAACCGGGTCCCCGGACGGATCGTCGACTCGTCCTTCATCGGCGTCTCCACGCAGTACGTCATCGACTCGCCGGCGGGCCAGGGGCTCGCGGTGTACGAGCAGAACATCGAGCGCGACACCCGGCTGGTGCCCGGCGCCGAGGTCGTCCTGCACTGGAACCCGGCGCACACCTTCGGCCTGGATGCGGCGCAGGCGATCGACGCGGGCGTGGAGAAGGTCGAGGACGCCGCGTGAGCGCCCTGACCGAGGCGCCCCCGGCCGCCGACCTCCCCGTACGCAAGGCATCGGTGCGCAAGCGCCTGGTGCCCTACTGGCTGCTGGTGCCCGGCCTCCTGTGGCTGATCGTCTTCTTCGCGCTGCCGATGGTCTACCAGGCCTCCACCTCGGTGCAGACCGGCTCCCTGGAGAAGGGCTTCCAGGTCACCTGGCACTTCCAGACCTACTGGGACGCCTTCCAGGAGTACTACCCGCAGTTCGTGCGCTCGCTGCTGTACGCGGGCACCGCGACGCTGCTGTGTCTGCTGCTCGGCTATCCGCTCGCCTATCTGATCGCCTTCAAGGCGGGGCGCTGGCGCAATCTGATCCTGGTGCTGGTCATCGCGCCGTTCTTCACCAGCTTCCTGATCCGCACCCTCGCCTGGAAGACGATCCTGGCGGACGGCGGCCCGGTGGTGCACACGCTCAACTCGCTGCACGTGCTCGACGTGACGAGCTGGCTGGGCTGGACCGAGGGCAACCGGGTCCTGGCCACGCCGATGGCCGTGGTCTGCGGACTCACGTACAACTTCCTGCCGTTCATGATCCTGCCGCTCTACACGTCCCTGGAGCGGATCGACTCGCGGCTGCACGAGGCGGCCGGGGATCTGTACGCGACCCCCGCGACCACCTTCCGCAAGGTGACGTTCCCGCTCTCCATGCCGGGTGTCGTCTCGGGCACGCTGCTCACCTTCATCCCGGCGAGCGGCGACTACGTCAACGCCGAACTGCTGGGCTCCACCGACCAGAAGATGGTCGGCAACGTGATCCAGTCGCAGTTCCTGCGGGTCCTCGACTATCCGACGGCCGCCGCCCTCTCCTTCATCCTGATGGCGATCGTCCTGGTCATGGTCACCGTCTACATCCGCCGAGCCGGGACGGAGGACCTGGTCTGATGCGCTGGCTCCGACGCAATGTGATCGCCATCGCGGGGCTCGCGACCCTCGCGTACCTGATCCTGCCGAACGTCGTCGTGATGGTGTTCTCGTTCAACAAGCCGAACGGGCGCTTCAACTACTCCTGGCAGCGGTTCTCCACCGACGCCTGGAAGGACCCTTGCGGCGTCGCCGACATGTGCGGCTCGCTCTCGCTCTCGCTCCAGATCGCCACCTGGGCGACGGTCGGCGCGACCGTGCTCGGCACGATGATCGCCTTCGCGCTCGTCCGCTACCGGTTCCGGGCGCGCGGCGCGATCAACTCGCTGATCTTCCTGCCGATGGCGATGCCCGAGGTCGTGATGGCCGCCTCGCTGCTCACGCTCTTCCTCAACCTGGGCGCGCAGCTGGGCTTCTGGACCATCCTCATCGCCCACATCATGTTCTGTCTGAGCTTCGTGGTGACGGCGGTCAAGGCGCGGGTGATGTCGATGGACCCGAGGCTGGAGGAGGCCGCGCGCGATCTGTACGCGGGACCGGTGCAGACCTTCGTCCGGGTCACCCTGCCGATCGCGGCCCCCGGAATCGTCGCGGGCGCGCTGCTCGCCTTCGCGCTCTCCTTCGACGACTTCATCATCACCAACTTCAACGCGGGCTCCACCGTGACCTTCCCCATGTTCGTCTGGGGATCGGCACAGCGCGGCACGCCCGTGCAGATCAACGTCATCGGTACGGCCATGTTCGTCATCGCCGTAGTGGTGGTCGTCGCCGGCCAGCTCGTCGCGAACCGGCGCAGCAACAGTGCGAAAGCCTGAGCAGTAACCGACCGAACCCTCTGAGGGAGTTGGAAGTCATGGCCGTCACCCGAGCCATGCGCAGTGCGGCAGCCCATTCACTGACGGACGCCCAGCCCGTCCCCTTCTGGCTGGAGGACCCGGGCAGGCCCGGCGCCCACCCCGCCCTCGCGGGCGACGAGCGGTGCGACCTGCTCGTCGTCGGCGGCGGCTACAGCGGACTGTGGACCGCGCTCCTGGCAAAGGAGCGCGACCCCGGACGCGATGTGGTGCTCATCGAGGGCAAGGAGACCGGCTGGGCGGCCTCGGGCCGCAACGGCGGCTTCTGCGCCGCCTCCCTCACCCACGGCCTGGGCAACGGCCTGGCCCGCTGGCCCCAGGAACTGCCGCGCCTGGAGCAGCTGGGCGCGCAGAACCTCGACGCCATCGAGGCGGCCGTCGCCCGCTACTCGCTGGACTGCGACTTCGAGCGCACCGGCGAGATCGACGTGGCCACCGAGCCGCACCAGCTCGACGAGCTGCGCGGGATGTACGAGGAGGCGGTGGGGCTCGGCTTCGAGGGGCTCGAACTGCTCGACCGGGACGCCATGCGGGCCGAGGTCGACTCGCCGACGTTCCTCGGCGGGCTCTGGGACCGACGCGGCGTCGCCATGCTGCACCCCGCCAAGCTCGCCTGGGGCCTCAAGCGCGCCTGTCTGGAACTGGGCGTACGGATCTACGAACACACCCCCGGCCTCGACCTGGTCGCGGCCGGGCCGGGCATGGCGGTGCGCACGCCGTACGGGCGGATCCTCGCCCGCCGGGTCGCGCTCGGCACCAATGTGTTCCCCTCCCTGGTCAAGCGCGTGCGCGCGTACACCGTCCCGGTCTACGACTACGCGCTGATGACCGAGCCGCTGAGCGAGGCGCAACTGGCCTCCATCGGCTGGAAGAACCGCCAGGGGCTGGGCGACTCCGCCAACCAGTTCCACTACTTCCGGATCACCGCCGACCACCGCATCCTGTGGGGCGGCTACGACGCGGTCTACACGTACGGCGGGAAGGTGCGGGCCGAGTACGACGACCGGCCCGCCACCTACCTCAAGCTGGCCGAGCACTTCTTCCGCTGCTTCCCACAGCTGGAGGGGTTGCGTTTCAGCCATGCGTGGGGCGGGGCGATCGACACCTGCTCGCGGTTCTCGGCGTTCTTCGGCACGGCCCACGGGGGCAAGGTCGCGTACGCCGCCGGGTACACCGGTCTCGGCGTCGGCGCGACCCGCTTCGGCGCGGACGTGATGCTCGACCTGCTGGCGGGCGAGCGCACCGAGCGCACGGAGCTGGAGATGGTCCGCAAGAAGCCGCTGCCGTTCCCGCCGGAGCCGGTCGCCTGGGCGGGCATCGGCATCACCAAGTGGGCGCTGGCCAGGGCGGATGCCAACGGCGGCCGCCGCAACCTATGGCTGAAGGCGATGGACAAGGCGGGCCTGGGCTTCGACAGCTGAGCCGGCCGTCACCTGTTCAACGTCGGTGGCGCCCGATCCCGACGCCTGCCGGTGGGAGTGGGAGCGCAACCCCCTGGGGGTGGCGCTCCTCCCGGCCGGCAGGCGCTGGGACGTACTGATCCTGCCGGGCGAGCCGGGGCAGTGCGCGCTCGACGTCCTGCTCCGGCTCGTCGACCGGCCGGGCCCCGTCCTGGCCGACTTCGGCGACGCTCGCCTGGGGTTCTTCGTGCCGCCCGGCACGGCCGCGCGCCGGCTCGGCACCGGGGTGCGCGGGGCCGGGCAGGGGACCTGGATCGTGGTCCCGTACCCCAGCCGGGTCAGCGGCGGGGTGCGCTGGCTGGTGCCGCCCGACGGCTCGGGCACCCTCACCGATCCGGCCCTGCTGGAGCTCGCGATGCACGAGGCGGTGGCCCGGGTCGCGCGGGAGGGGCCCGGACTGAGCGAGGTGCTGCCAGAGGTCTTGACAACCCGATTGGTCTGGACCACATTGTGGCGGGCTCGGCCTCGCCATCCCCCCATGTGCCGGAGGACGTTGTGGACCGCACCAGACGTTTCGCCAGAGCTTCCAGACCCCCCTCACTCCCGTCCCCGCGCCCCAGGCTCGTCGCCGCGCTCCTGGCGGGCGTCCTCGCGGCGGGCGGACTGATCGCGTCCGCGCAGACCGCCCGCGCCGATGACACGGCACGCGCCGCCGACACCGAACTCGCCCTCAACGGCGGCTTCGAGGCCGGGCTCGACGGCTGGAGCTGTACGGCCGGCAGCGGCACGGCGGTCGGCTCGCCCGTGCACGGCGGCGCCAAGGCGCTCAAGGCCACCCCGGCCGGCAGCGACAACGCCCAGTGCTCCCAGACCGTCACGGTCAAGCCCGGCTCCACGTACACCCTGAGCTCGTGGGTGCAGGGCAGCTACGTCTATCTGGGCGCCTCCGGGACCGGCACCACCGACGTCAGCACCTGGACCCAGTCCGCCCCGTCCTGGCAGCAGTTGACCACCACGTTCACGACCGGCGCGAACACCACCTCGGTGACGATCCATACGCACGGCTGGTACGGCAGCGGCGCCTACTACGCCGACGACGTGAGCCTGCTCGGCCCCGGCGGCGGGCCCGGCCCGGTCCCGGCCGCCCCCACCGGCCTGACCGCGAGCTCCGCGACCTCCTCCAGCATCGCCCTGAGCTGGGCCGCCGTCTCCGGCGCGACCGGCTACAACGTCTACCGGGGCGGCTCCAAGGTCCGGACGGCGAGCGGGACTTCGGCCACCGTGACGGGCCTGGCCGCCTCCACCGCGTACACCTTCCAGGTCACCGCCACCAACGCGGCCGGCGAGTCCGCGAAGTCCGCGGCCGTCACCGCCTCCACCACGAGCGGCGGGGGAGGCAATCCGGGCGGCGGTCTGCCGGCGCACGCGCTCGTCGGCTATCTGCACGCGAGCTTCGCCAACGGCTCCGGCTATACGCGGATGGCGGACGTCCCCGACGCGTGGGACGTCATCGACCTGGCCTTCGGCGAGCCGACCTCCGTGACGTCGGGCGACATCCGCTTCAGCCTCTGTCCGGTGAGCCAGTGCCCGGGGGTCGAGTCCGCCGCCGACTTCAAGGCCGCCGTCAAGGCCAAGCAGGCCGCGGGGAAGAAGGTCCTGCTCTCCGTCGGCGGCCAGAACGGCCAGGTCCAGCTCGCCACCACGGCCGCCCGCGACACCTTCGTCTCGTCCGTCTCGAAGATCATCGACGAGTACGGACTCGACGGCCTGGACGTCGACTTCGAGGGCCACTCGCTCTCGCTGAACACCGGCGACACGGACTTCCGCAACCCGACCACACCGGTCGTCGTGAATCTCATATCGGCGCTGAAGACGCTGAAGGCCACGTACGGCGCGAAGTTCGTGCTGTCGATGGCCCCGGAGACGTTCTTCGTCCAGCTCGGCCACCAGTACTACGGCTCCGGCCCCTGGGGCGGTCAGGACCCGCGCTGCGGGGCCTATCTGCCGGTCATTCACGCGCTGCGCGACGATCTGACGCTGCTGCACGTGCAGGACTACAACTCGGGCCCGATCATGGGCCTGGACGACCAGTACCACTCGATGGGCGGCGCGGACTTCCCCATCGCCATGACCGACATGCTGCTCGCCGGCTTCCCCGTGGCGGGCGACACCGGCCGGATGTTCCCCGCGCTCCGCCCCGACCAGGTCGCCATCGGCCTCCCCGCCTCCACCAACGCGGGCAACGGCTACACCGCGCCCGCCGAGGTCACCAAGGCGCTGGACTGCCTGACCAAGAAGGCGAACTGCGGCTCGTACCAGACCCATGGCAGCTGGCCCGGGCTGCGCGGTCTGATGACCTGGTCGGTCAACTGGGACCGGTTCGGCGGCGGGGAGTTCTCGAAGAACTTCGACGCGTACCCGTGGAGCTGAGCAGCAGGAGCATCCCGCACAGGCAGCCGCTCGCCAGCACGTCCAGAGGCCAGTGGTAGCCGTGCAGCACCAGACCGGTGCCCGTCGCCGCGGTGAGCACGCCCGCGGCGGCGGGCATCATCCATGGGCGGCGCCAGGCGGTGTACGGGGCGAGCAGCAGGGCCGCGCCGCCGTACGCCACCATCGCGGTGGCGGTGTGGCCGGACGGGTAGTAGCCGGTGTCGGAGGTGAGCGGGCCCGCGCGGTCGGTCCAGATCTTCAGCGGGACCACGAGCGCCGGGACCAGGGCCATGGTGACGGCCGTGATCAGCGCGTCCAGGCGCGCGCCGCGCCACACCGCGTATCCGAGGGCGAGCGCGAGGACCGGCAGGGCGACGGGCATCGAGCCGAGGTCGGCCAGGATCTCGGCCAGGCCCTGGGGGCCCCGGCCCGCGAGGTGGCCGCCGACGCGCTCGTCGAGGCGGCGCAGCGGGCCGTCGGCGACGACCTGCCAGGTGAGGAGCGAGAAGAGCGCCGCGAGGCAGCCGAGGGCGGCGAAGAGGAAAGCCGGCCGCCCGGGAACAGGGGGGGAGGTTCCGGGGCGGCCGGTCTGACCGGTGTGCCGTGCGCCCCGGGGGGTGTGGGGCGGACGGCCATCCGATCGGTGAGGAGTTCCGGAGCCAGTGGCTCCAGCGGTGTGCGCCAGGGCACGACCAGAACGAGGCTGGGGACGCGCCGCCCTGGAGCCGCCCGCAGTCTCCTGCGGGCGAGGTGTTTCTCTCATCTGCAGAAACCGTACGTCAGCGAATGGGGGACCGACAGGCGGATTCCCATCCCGCCATCGGCCCCCCACACGTTCTTCACAGGCCGGGTTGCGGCGGTGGGGAGAGAGCGCCGGTCAGAGCGCGGCGAAGGCCTGCTCGATGATGTCGAGGCCCTCGTTGAGCAGGTCCTCGCCGATGACCAGCGGCGGCAGGAAGCGCAGCACGTTGCCGTAGGTGCCACAGGTCAGGACCAGCAGGCCCTCCGCGTGGCAGGCCTTGGCGAGCGCACCGGCGGCGGCCGCGTTCGGCTCCTTGGTGGCGCGGTCCTGGACCAGCTCGATGGCGATCATGGCGCCGCGGCCGCGGATGTCGCCGATGATGTCGAACTTCTCGGCCATGGCGGCCAGACGGCCCTTCATGACCTCCTCGATGCGCTTGGCCTTGCCGTTGAGGTCGAGCTCCTTCATGGTCTCGATCGCGCCGAGGGCGCCGGCGCAGGCCACCGGGTTGCCGCCGTAGGTGCCACCGAGGCCGCCCGCGTGCGCGGCGTCCATGATCTCGGCGCGGCCGGTCACGGCGGACAGCGGCAGACCGCCCGCGATGCCCTTGGCGGTGGTGATCAGGTCCGGGACGATGCCCTCGTCCTCGCAGGCGAACCACTGGCCGGTGCGGCAGAAGCCGGACTGGATCTCGTCGGCGACGAAGACGATCCCGTTGTCCTTGGCGAACTGGGCGATCGCGGGCAGGAAGCCCTTGGCGGGCTCGATGAAGCCACCCTCGCCGAGGACCGGCTCGATGATGATCGCGGCGACGTTGTCCGCGCCGATCTGCTTGTTGATCATGTCGATGGCCTGGGCGGACGCCTCGGCACCGGCGTTGTCCTGACCGGTCGGCCAGCGGTAGCCGTAGGCGACCGGAACGCGGTAGACCTCGGGCGCGAACGGGCCGAAGCCGTTCTTGTACGGCATGTTCTTGGCGGTCAGCGCCATCGTCAGGTTGGTACGGCCGTGGTAGCCGTGGTCGAAGACGACGACGGCCTGGCGCTTGGTGTACGCACGGGCGATCTTGACGGCGTTCTCGACGGCCTCGGCGCCGCTGTTGAACAGGGCGGACTTCTTGGCGTGGTCGCCCGGGGTCAGCTCGGCGAGGGCCTCGGCGACCTCGACGTAACCCTCGTACGGCGTGACCATGAAACAGGTGTGGGTGAAGTCCGCGAGCTGCGCGGAGGCGCGGCGCACGACGGCCTCGGCGGAGGCGCCGACGCTCGTCACGGCGATGCCGGAGCCGAAGTCGATCAGACGGTTGCCGTCGACGTCCTCGATGATGCCGCCGCCCGCGCGCGCGGTGAAGACGGGCAGGGTGGAGCCCACCCCGGCGGCGACCGCGGCGACGCGGCGGGCCTGCAGCTCCTGCGACTTGGGGCCGGGGATCGCGGTGACGATGCGGCGCTCCTGCGGGATCGCGGTCATGGGGGCTCCTGGGTGATCTGCGTCTTCGGACGCGGGGGTTTTGGACGCTTCCTTGGCTTTCTTCGCAGGCTAGGGCCCGGCGCGGGGTGCGGGCATGCTCCGTTCGGGAGTGGTGGGGGTGTGTCGTTGTCCTTCGCGGACATAGCAACGCGGGATGGGTGGTCGGTCAGGTGCGGGCCGTGGATGGCTGGTCGCGCAGTTCCCCGCGCCCCTGGAAGCGCCCCTTCGGGGCGTCCCGGGGATTGCCGCGCAGCGGCATCTCAAGGGGCGCGGGGAACTGCGCGACCAGCCGCAGATGGCCCGCGGACAAAGACCGGGCCCCAACAGACGCGTGCTACCCCCCGTAGTCCCCCCGTTCCGTTTAGATTGGCCGCTGGACTCGGTTACGGACCTGGCTGGTCAGGGGGCAAGGGGTCGATGGACACCGAAGGCACGCACGACGCACGGGGCACCGACGCACGGGGCACCGAGGCGCGGTCGGTGCCGCGGCCTGCCGCGCCGCCCGCCTTCCCGCCGCAGCCCGCCCGGCCCCCCGGGCGCCCGGCGCTCGGCGAGTGGCTGCGGACTCCTCGCGCGGCCGCAGAGCCGGGGCTGTGGCGGTACGGGCACCGGCCGCGCCCCACCGACAGCGTCCACCGGGTGCCGGACCGGGCGCTGCTCAGCGGCGCGGTGATCGCGCTGCTCGCGGCCGTCCTGGTGTGGTCGCTGTGGCGCAACGGCTACGTCCCGCACCGGATGGTGCCGCTCGAACTGTTCACGCCGTCCGACTGGTGGGGGCTGCACCGCAGGCCCCCTGCCGCGCTGACCGCGCTCGCCGCCTACAACAGCCTGGTCGCGGTCGCGGTGATCTACGTCTTCGGCCACTTCGGCAACTGGCGCGAGGTGTTCAGGCGGTACGCGGTGGAGCACCCGCAGCCCGCGCGCGCGGTGCGCACGGCGCTGGTGGCCGTCGCTCTCGCCTGGTTCGTGATCTGGGCCGACGACTGGCTGCCGTTCTACTCGCTGGCCTTCGGCGTGGTGCCGCACTCGTGGATCTTCAGCGACGACCCGGTGGCCACCAAGGACGCCACCGACACGGTGACCACCGTCTACCACGTAGTGGTCGTGGTGGCCGCGCTGTGGGTGTGCGGCCGGGCGGGCGACTGGCCCGGGCTCTTCCGCGAGCGCACCGGCCGGACCCCGGGCGCCCGGACCGCCGGGCCCGCCGGCGCTGCCGCCGACCGCGGCCCCGCCGACTGGCCCCAGCTGCGCGAGGCCGGGCAGCACGCGGCCGCCGACCGGCTGGCCGTCGACGCGGAGAGCGGCCGTATGAACGACGTGGACTGCGCCCGCATCCGCCGCGCCTGGACGTCGGTCGTCGCCGACCCGGCCCGGCTCCCCGCGTTTACGGACGCGGTGCTGCGCGACGGCTCGCGCGCCTGTCTGCACCCCTCCGGCGACCGCGACCTGCCCGCCCGCGCCGCCACCCACGACCTGCTCACCTCGCAGGTGCGGATCGGCCGGTTCGCGGAGCTGGAGAACAACCCGCCCGCCCGCCGGGGCGCGGGCGCCGCCGTCGACCCGGCGGCCCTCGGCACCTCGCTGCTCGCCATCGGCCCGTCCGGCGCGGGCAAGACCCGCCATCTGGTGCGGCCCGTGGTGGAGTCGCTGGCGCTCCAGGCGCTCGCCGGGCAGGCCGCGGTGGTCGCCGTCGGCGCCGCGGGCACACCGCTGGGCGCCGACGAGGCGTACGACGTGATCGTGCGGCCCGGCGACCCGGCCTCGGAGTACGACCTGGACCTGTACGGCGGCACCGTCGACCCGGACGAGGCCGCCGCCCTGCTCGCGGAGGCCTGCGCCGGGGACCTGCCCGACGCCGACGTCCGGCGGGCCGCGACCGCGCTCGCCCAGCTGCTCGGGCCCTATCGGGCGGCGTACGGCCGCTTCCCGTCGGTGCCCCGGCTGCGCGAGCTCCTGGACGGCTCGGGCGACGCCCTGGACGCCCTGCGCGCCGACCTCGACCGCCAGGCGCACCCCGCGCTCCACCGCGAACTGGACGCGCGCGCCCGGCAGGCCGACATCCCCGGCGACCCGGGCCTGGTCCTCGCGGACCGGCTCGCCTGTCTGGACCGGCCCGCCTTCGCCGCCTTCTTCGACACCACCGGCCACAGCCGCCCGTTCTCGCTGCGCGCCCTGGAACACCCCGTACGGGTGAGGGTCGACCTGCCCGAGCGGGCGCACCCGGAGGCGGCGCGGCTGCTGAACCGGCTGCTGCTCGCCCAGTTCACGACGAACGCCGTGGCCCGCCAGGACCGTTCGCTCTTCGCCTGCCTGGTCCTGGACGACGCCACGCAGGCCGTGACCGCGGGCTCCGTACGCGCCCTGCAACGGCTGCGGCAGGCCAACGCCGGGGTGGTACTCACCCTGCGCGCCCTGGGCGACGTCCCCGAGCGGCTGCACACCTCGCTGCTCGCGGCGGTCGGCTGCCACATGGCGTTCTGCGGGGTCACCACCTGGGACGGGCAGCTCCTGTCGCAGCTGTGGGGCACCGAGTGGATCGAGACGACGGAGGTCGCCAAGCACGCGGTCTTCGCCGACCAGCCGGTCACCCGGGCGCTGCACGCGCTGCGCAAGCTGGCCACCGGCAAGCCGGTGACCCGGGACGCGGTGACCGTACGCAAGGTCGAACGGGAGCGGTGGTCCGCCTCCCAGCTCGCCCACCAGGTGCCGGCCGGGCACGCCGTGCTCTCGCTCACCGACGTCGGGGGCGAGCACGCGCCGCCGCTCCTGGTGGACCTGCGGGGCTGAACTCAGGGGGCGCCGGGACCCCGCCGTCCTGGCAGAATCGGGATGCGCCCTTCATACGGGATGGCGCATTCCCCCCACACTCCCTCGAAGGTCGTCGAAGCCCCCCATGCCGCCCACCCTCGCCTCCCTCGTCCAGCACTCGGCGCTGAAGCTCACCGTGCGCGCGGGCGAGGACCGGCTGGACACGCCGGTGCGCTGGGCGCACGTCAGCGAGCTCGCGGATCCCGTCCCGTACATGGAGGGCGGCGAGCTCCTCCTCATCACCGCGATGACGCTGGACGCCGAGGACCCCCAGACGATGCGGCGCTATGTGCGCAGGCTCTCCGGCGCCGGGGTCGTCGGGCTCGGCTTCGCGGTCGGCGTCACCTACGACACGGTGCCGGACGCGTTGCTCGAAGCGGCCCGCGAGGAGGACTTCCCCCTGCTGGAGGTGCCGCGCCGCACCCCGTTCCTGGCGATCTCCAAGGCCGTCTCGGCGGCCATCGCGGCGGACCAGTACCGGGCGGTGACGGCGGGCTTCGAGGCCCAGCGCGAGCTGACCCGGGCCGCGCTGGCGGGCCCCGGCGAGCTGCTCGCCCGGCTCGCCGCGCATGTGGACGGCTGGGCCGCGCTGTACGACACGGCGGGCGCGGTGGTCGCGGTGCAGCCGGAGTGGGCGGAGCGCCGGGCGGCCCGGCTCACCGCCGACGTGGCCCGGCTGCGCGACCGGCCCGCCCCGGCCAGCGCGGTGGTCGGCGGCTCCGACGACCGCTCGGACGACCGCGTCGAGCTCCAGTCGCTCGGTACGGGGCGGCGGGTACGCGGGGCGCTCGCGGTCGGCACGGGGGCGCCGCTGGGCACCGCCGAGCGGTACGCGGTGCACTCGGCGGTCGCGCTGCTGACCCTGACCACCGAGCGGTCGAGGGCCCTGCAGCTGGCCGAGCAGCGGCTGGGCGCGGCGGTGCTGCGGATGCTGCTGTCCGGGCAGCAGGACCACGCCCGGGCGGTGGCGGGCGATCTGTACGGCGGGCTGCTCGACGCCCCGTTCCGGCTGGTCATCGCGGAGACCCAGGGGGAGTCGGCCGACCTCGGGGTGCTCGCCGAGGCGATGGAGTCGGCGGCGGCGCGCTCCGGCGAGGCGGTCCTGGTGGTCCCCGAGGGCGACCGGCTGGTGGTCCTGGCGGCCGACGGCGGCGACGCGGTGGCCGCGTGCGTCTCCTTCGCGCCGGAGGAGGGCGCCGAACTGGTGGCCGGCCTGTCCGCCCCGGCCGGGCCGATCGCGGCGGCGTCCGCGTACAAGCAGGCCGAGCAGGCGCTGTCGGTGGCGCGGCGGCGGGGCCGGCCGCTGGTCGAGCACGAGGAGCTGGTGGCGGGCTCGCTGGTGCCGCTGCTCGCGGACGACGCGGTGCGGGCGTTCGCGGACGGGATGCTGCGCGCTCTGTACGAGCACGACGCGACCGGCCGCGGCGACCTGGTGGCCTCCCTGCGGGCGTGGCTGTCGCGGCACGGTCAGTGGGACGCGGCGGCGGCGGACCTCGGGGTGCACCGGCACACGCTCCGGTACCGGATGCGGCGGGTGGAGGAGATCCTGGGGCGCTCGCTGGACGACCCGGATGTGCGGATGGAGCTGTGGCTGGCGCTGAAGGCGACGGGGTCGGGGGAGGGGTGAGGGTGCCCCCACCCCGCCCGCAGGCGAACGTCGAGCCAAGGAGCCGGCCCCCATCGGCCCGCAGCCGAACACCGGGCCAGGCGACCCGCCCTCCAAACCGGCGTACCCCCACCCCCCACCACTCCACCCCGGACAAACGCCGACCCGGCCGGCCCGGCCTACCGTGGGAGGGACAGACACACCCCCTACCTCGGAAGGGCCGGGATTCGTCATGACTTCCACCCACGCCTTCTGGCTCGCCGGCCGCCAGGCCACCGGTGAGGACAGCTTCGACGTCACCTCCCCCTGGGACGGACGGCTGGTCGGCAAGGTGAGCGTTCCGAGCGAGGCTCAGGTCGAGGAGGCCGTCGCCGCCGCGCACGCCGTGGTCGACGAGTTCGCCGCGACCCCCGCGCACGTACGCGCCGCGGCCCTCGACCACGTCTCGAAGCGCCTCGCCGAGCGCACCGAGGAGATCGCCCAGCTCATCTCCGCCGAGAACGGCAAGCCCATCAAGTGGGCCCGCGGCGAGGTCGGCCGTGCCGTGTCCGTCTTCCGGTTCGCCGCCGAGGAGGCCCGTCGCTTCAACGGCGGCGAGGCCCAGCGCCTGGACACCGACGGCGGCGGCGTGGGCCGGCTCGCCCTGACCCGCCGCTTCCCCAAGGGCGTCGTCCTCGGCATCGCGCCGTTCAACTTCCCGCTGAACCTGTGCGCCCACAAGGTCGCCCCGGCCATCGCGGTCGGCGCGCCGATCATCCTCAAGCCCGCCCCGGCCACCCCGCTCTCCGGGCTGATCCTGGGCGAGCTGCTCGCCGAGACCGAGCTGCCCGCCGGCTCGTGGAGCATCCTGCCGGTCGCCAACGACAAGATGCCCGAGCTCGTGCAGGACGGCCGCCTCCCGGTCATCTCCTTCACCGGCTCCGACAAGGTCGGTTACGCGATCATGGACTCGGTGCCGCGCAAGCACTGCACCCTGGAGCTCGGCGGCAACGGCGCGGCCGTCGTCCTCGCCGACTTCGCCTCCGAGGAGGACCTGGACTGGGCGGCGACCCGTATCGCCACCTTCTCCAACTATCAGGGCGGCCAGTCCTGCATCTCCGTGCAGCGCGTGATCGCGGACGCCGCCGTCTACGACCGGCTGCTGCCGAAGATCGTCGCGGCCGTCGAGGCGCAGGTCACCGGTGACCCGTCCGACGCGTCCACCGACGTCGGCCCGCTGGTCAGCGAGGACGCGGCCAAGCGTGTCGAGTCCTGGGTGGACGAGGCCGTCTCGGCCGGTGCCAAGCTGCTCGCCGGCGGCAAGCGCGACGGCGCCGCCTACGCCCCGACCGTCCTCACCGAGGTCCCGGCCGACACCACCCTCGCCTGCGAGGAGGTCTTCGGACCGGTCCTCACCGTGCAGAAGGTGGACGGCGAGGACGAGGCCTTCGCGGCCGTCAACTCCTCCAAGTACGGCCTCCAGGCGGGCGTCTTCACGCACAACGTGCAGACCGCCTTCCGCGCCCACCGCGCCCTCGAGGTCGGCGGCGTGATCGTCGGCGACGTCCCCTCGTACCGCGCGGACCAGATGCCGTACGGCGGCGCCAAGGCTTCCGGCGTCGGCCGCGAGGGCGTGCGCTACGCGATGGACGACTACACGTACGAGCGGGTGCTGGTCCTCACCGGTCTCGCCCTCTAGCACGTACGTACGCAGACGGCCGGAGCCCACGACGGGCTCCGGCCGTTTCGCGTCCCAGGGGTGGTCGGGCCGCCCGGAATGGGGTACATACGGTCGAGTAGCACTGTCCGGTAACGGGGTGCGTGCGCGCGCCCCGCCCACTGTCGCGGCGAGGAGAACCCCTCAATGACCGCACCACACGGCACACCGAAGGTCTCCGAGCGCGAAGCGCGCCGGGTCGCCGAAGCCGCGCGCGAGCAGGACTGGCGCAAGCCGAGCTTCGCGAAGGAACTCTTCCTCGGGCGTTTCCGGCTCGACCTCATCCATCCGCATCCGCTGCCCGCCACGGACGACGTGGAGCGCGGCGAGGCGTTCCTCGCCAAGCTGCGGGACTTCTGCGAGACGAAGATCGACGGCGCCCTCATCGAGCGCGAGTCGAAGATCCCCGACGAGGTGATCAACGGGCTCAAGGAGCTCGGCGCCCTCGGGATGAAGATCGACACCAAGTACGGCGGCCTCGGCCTCACCCAGGTGTACTACAACAAGGCGCTCGCGCTGGCGGGTTCCGCCAGCCCCGCGATCGGCGCGCTGCTCTCCGCGCATCAGTCGATCGGCGTACCACAGCCGCTGAAACTCTTCGGGACGCAGGAGCAGCGGGACACGTTCCTGCCGCGCTGCGCGCGCACCGACATCTCCGCCTTCCTGCTCACCGAGCCGGACGTCGGCTCGGACCCGGCGCGCCTCGCCACCTCGGCGGTCCCGGACGGCGACGACGCGTACGTGCTCGACGGGGTGAAGCTCTGGACCACCAACGGCGTCGTGGCGGACCTGCTGGTGGTCATGGCCCGGGTGCCGAAGTCGGAGGGGCACAAGGGCGGCATCACGGCCTTCGTGGTGGAGGCCGACTCGCCGGGTGTCACCGTCGAGAACCGCAACGCCTTCATGGGCCTGCGGGGCATCGAGAACGGCGTCACCCGCTTCCACCAGGTCCGGGTCCCGGCGGCGAACCGCATCGGTCCCGAGGGCGCGGGCCTCAAGATCGCGCTCACCACCCTCAACACCGGCCGCCTCTCGCTGCCCGCGATGTGTGTCGGCGCGGGCAAGTGGTGTCTGAAGATCGCCCGCGAGTGGTCGGCGGCGCGCGAGCAGTGGGGCAAGCCCATCGCCCAGCACGAGGCCGTCGGCAGCAAGATCTCCTTCATCGCGGCGACCACCTTCGCCCTGGAGGCGGTGCTCGACCTGTCCTCGCAGATGGCCGACGAGGACCGCAACGACATCCGCATCGAGGCCGCGCTCGCCAAGCTGTACGGCTCCGAGATGGCCTGGCTGATGGCCGACGAGCTGGTCCAGATCCGCGGCGGCCGGGGCTTCGAGACCGCCGACTCGCTGGCCGCCCGGGGAGAGCGGGCCGTCCCGGCCGAGCAGATCCTGCGCGATCTGCGCATCAACCGGATCTTCGAGGGCTCCACGGAGATCATGCACCTGTTGATCGCCCGGGAGGCCGTCGACGCCCATCTGTCCGTCGCGGGGGACCTCATCGACCCCGACAAGAAGCTGCCCGACAAGGCGAAGGCGGGTGCCAATGCCGCCGCCTTCTACGCCCGCTGGCTGCCCAAACTGCTCTCCGGACCCGGCCAACTGCCCACCTCGTACCAGGAGTTCGGCGATCTGGCCCAGCACCTTCGGTACGTCGAGCGGGCCTCCCGCAAGCTGGCCCGCTCCACGTTCTACGCGATGTCGCGCTGGCAGGGCCGGATGGAGACCAAGCAGGGCTTCCTGGGCCGGATCGTGGACATCGGCGCCGAGCTGTTCGCGATGAGCGCCGCCTGCGTACGGGCGGAGCTGCTGCGCACGACCGGCGAGCACGGCCGCGAGGCCCACCAGCTGGCCGACGTCTTCTGCCGGCAGGCCCGGATCCGGGTGGACGAGCTCTTCGAGCGGCTGTGGGCCAACACCGACGAGCTGGACCGCAGGGTCGTCACGGGCGTCCTGGCCGGCACGTACACCTGGCTGGAGGAGGGCGTCGTCGACCCGTCGGGCGACGGCCCGTGGATCGCGGACGCGACCCCGGGACCCGCGAAGCGGGACAACGTCCACCGCCCGATCCGCTGAATCCGCCGGGCAGTTGGGACACCGAGGGGCCCCGCTCCCCGGTGTCCCGGCGGCCCCCGGACCGCGCCGCGCGGGCCCGGCACGGGGGAGTGCTGTCCCGGTACACAGCCGATGCGGCAAGAATGGGGGCATGAGCGACAGTCCAGCCCCCCTCGCCGACCCGCACATCGCCTTCGACCCCGCAGAAGGCCGCCGGGACATCGTCGTCCTCGGCTCCACCGGGTCCATCGGCACCCAGGCCATCGACCTGGTGCTGCGCAACCCCGACCGGTTCCGCGTCACCGCGCTCGCCGCGTCGGGCGGACGGGTCGCGCTCCTGGCGGAGCAGGCGCGCCGGCTGCGGGTCCGCACGGTCGCGGTCGCCCGGCCGGACGTGGTGCCCGCGCTGCGCGAGGCGCTGAAGGAGGAGTACGGCCCCGAGCCGCTCCCCGAGATCCTCGCCGGACCCGACGCGGCCACCGAGCTCGCCGCCTCCGACTGCCACACCGTTCTCAACGGCATCACCGGCTCCATCGGCCTCGCGCCGACCCTGGCCGCCCTGGAGGCGGGCCGCACGCTCGCCCTCGCCAACAAGGAGTCGCTGATCGTCGGCGGCCCGCTGGTGAAGGCGCTCGCCAAGCCCGGCCAGATCATCCCGGTCGACTCCGAGCACGCGGCCCTGTTCCAGGCGCTCGCCGCCGGAACCCGCGCCGACGTACGGAAGCTGGTGGTCACCGCCTCCGGCGGCCCCTTCCGCGGCCGTACGCGCGCGGAGCTCGCCGACGTGACCCCCGAGGACGCCCTGGCGCACCCCACCTGGGCGATGGGACCGGTGATCACCGTCAACTCGGCCACCCTGGTCAACAAGGGCCTCGAAGTCATCGAGGCGCACCTGCTGTACGACATCCCCTTCGACCGGATCGAGGTCGTCGTGCACCCGCAGTCCTACGTCCACTCCATGGTCGAGTTCACCGACGGCTCGACACTCGCCCAGGCCACCCCGCCCGACATGCGCGGCCCGATCGCCATCGGCATCGGCTGGCCCGAGCGGGTGCCCGACGCGGCCCCGGCCTTCGACTGGACCAAGGCGTCGAGCTGGGAGTTCTTCCCGCTCGACACCGAGGCCTTCCCCTCGGTCGGACTCGCCCGGCACGTGGGGGAGCTGGGCGGAACGGCTCCGGCGGTGTTCAATGCCGCGAACGAGGAGTGCGTGGACGCTTTCCTCGCGGGACGGCTGCCTTTCAACGGAATCATGGATACGGTCACAGAGGTCGTGGCCGAGCACGGCATCCCCGCCGAGGGAACTGCCCTCACGGTCTCGGACGTCCTGGAAGCGGAGACCTGGGCACGGGCCCGGGCTCGTGAACTCGCGGTGAAGGCGACAGCGGAGGCGCGCGCATGACGATTCTGATGACGGTCCTCGGCATAGTCGTCTTCGTGGTCGGCCTGCTCGTCTCGATCGCGTGGCACGAGCTGGGCCACCTCTCCACGGCCAAGATGTTCGGCATCCGGGTGCCGCAGTACATGGTCGGCTTCGGCCCGACCATCTGGTCGCGGAAGAAGGGCGACACCGAGTACGGCATCAAGGCGGTCCCGCTCGGCGGCTATATCCGGATGATCGGCATGTTCCCGCCCGGCGAGGACGGGCGGATCACCGCGCGCTCCACCTCGCCCTGGCGCGGCATGATCGAGGACGCCCGCTCGGCGGCCTTCGAGGAGCTCCAGCCCGGCGACGAGACGCGGCTCTTCTACACGCGCAAGCCGTGGAAGCGCGTGATCGTGATGTTCGCCGGGCCGTTCATGAACCTGATCCTCGCCGTGGCGATCTTCTTCGGCGTGATGATGACGTTCGGCGTCAACACCCAGACCACCCAGGTGGGCAAGGTCTCCGACTGCGTGATCTCGCAGAAGGAGCAGCGCGACACCTGCAAGGCCTCCGACCCGGTCGCCCCGGCCAAGCAGGCCGGGCTGAAGGCCGGTGACAAGATCGTGGCGTTCAACGGCGAGAAGGTCGGCGACTGGTCGGCGCTGCAGAAGCACATCCGCGACACCATCGGCCCGGCCACCATCACGGTCCAGCGCGACGGCAAGCCGCTCGACCTGCACGCCAGCCTGATCAAGAACGACGTCGCGAGGATCGACGGCTCCGGCAACTACACCTCAGGCACCACCTCGGCCGGCTTCCTCGGCTTCAGCCCCGCCACCGGCATCGTCCAGCAGTCCTTCGGCCAGTCCGTGGACCGCATGGGCGACATGATGCGCTCGGGCGTGAAGTCGCTGGTCGCGATCCCCTCCAAGGTCCCGGACCTGTGGAACGCGGCCTTCAACGGCGAGGAGCGCAAGGCAGACTCCCCGATGGGCGTGGTCGGCGCGGCCCGGGTCGGCGGCGAGGTGTTCACCCTGGACATCCCGCCGGAGAACCAGATCGCGATGATGCTGTTCCTGGTCGCGGGGTTCAACCTCTCGCTCTTCCTCTTCAACATGCTGCCGCTGCTGCCGCTGGACGGCGGGCACATCGCGGGCGCGCTGTGGGAGTCGCTGCGCCGCACGGTCGCGCGCGTCTTCAAGCGCCCCGACCCGGGCCCGTTCGACGTGGCGAAGCTGATGCCGGTCGCGTACGTGGTGGCGGGGATCTTCATCTGCTTCACGCTGCTGGTGCTGGTGGCGGATGTGGTGAACCCGGTGAAGATCTCTTAGCGGGTCGGTACGTGTTGGTACGCGCGGCGGATACGTGTCGTACGCATGTAGGGGGCGGCCCGGGCGCATGGAGTGCCCGGGCCGCCCCTTCGCGTGCTGTGTCTTCCCGGGGGGCAACCCCCGGACCCCCGGCCGGGCACCCATGTGGCTCAGGCGGCGGGATGCCCTGCCCCGCCTCTTCGCGTGCTGTGTCTTCCCGGGGGCAACCCCCGGACCCCCGGCCGGACGCCCATGTGGCTCAGGCGGCGGGATGCCTTGCCCCCGCCTCTTCGCGTGCTGTGTCTTTCCGGGGGCAACCCCCGGACCCCCGGCCGGACACCCATGTGGCCCAGGCGGCGGGATGCCCTGCCCCCGCCTCTTCGCGTGAACTCTTGGGACACGGTGTGCTCGGGCGCCCTGGGGTGACGTAACCTCGAAGGCTGGAGCCCGGCGATCTCGGGACCTCGATCCTCACCTTGATCCACACCTTGGGGTTGCACAGCAGATGACTGCGATTTCACTGGGAATGCCGTCCGTACCGACCAGGCTGGCCGAGCGTCGCAAGAGCCGTCAGATCCAGGTCGGGTCCGTGGCGGTCGGCGGGGATGCTCCTGTCTCGGTGCAGTCGATGACGACGACGCGTACGTCGGACATCGGCGCGACTCTTCAGCAGATCGCGGAGCTGACGGCCTCGGGCTGCCAGATCGTGCGGGTGGCCTGCCCCACGCAGGACGACGCGGATGCGTTGGCGACGATCGCGAAGAAGTCGCAGATCCCGGTGATCGC
>NZ_JBFAAD010000051.1:0-40120 GCF_040639555.1 Streptomyces sp. NPDC023838 | reverse complement strand
TTCGTTTCCGACTCTATCAGACCGTTTCTCGATCCGATTTCCTCGGCGCTTTCCAGGTTTCCGCTTTCGCGTTTCCCTTTCCGGCGGCTCCGACTCTATCAGTGCTTTTCCGTCTCCCCGACCACTTCGCTTTGCGGCGCACCGGAAATACCGGCACAGCGGAGCGGGGGGTCGCAGATCAAGATCAGCAATTGGAGAAGGAGCCTGCCCGTCCCGACACATTCACGTGAAGTTCACACGTTGCGGTCAGGCGGGACTTAGGACAGTACAGGCCTCGGCGCGGTCGGGGCAAATCGGCCCCAGGCCCTCCATGGGTCTATGGTCTAGTCCACTACAGCACCGGTCTAGTCCAGTAGTCTCCGTCGGGGAAGCCCGGCCTGGAGACATACCAGGCGAACCCGGACTTCTGATGACATACCCTTCTGAACAGTACGCCGTTGCACAGCAAGTAGTGACGGTGACACGAAGAAGCCCCACCCCCTGGGAGGCCATCCATGACCACCGTGACGTCCCCGCTCGCCGGGCGTGCCATCGGACTCGCGGCAGTGCCCGATCCGGTTTTCTCCGGCGCGATGGTGGGTCCCGGTACCGCCATCGACCCCGTACGAGAGCCCTCTGAGGCGGTTTCCCCCGTCGACGGTGTCATCGTCTCCCTGCACCCGCACGCGTTCGTGGTTGTAGACGACCAGGGTCATGGCGTGCTGACGCACCTCGGTATCGACACCGTGCAGCTCAACGGCGAGGGCTTCGAGCTGCTCGTCAACAAGGGCGACACCGTCACGCGCGGCCAGGCCGTCGTGCGCTGGAACCCGGCCGCCGTGGAAGAGGCCGGGAAGTCTCCCGTGTGCCCCATCGTGGCCCTCGAAGCCACTGCTGACTCCCTCGGCGACCTCCGCGAGGACGGCGACGTGAAGGCCGGCGACGTCCTCTTCACCTGGAAGTAGTTCAGCCAGAAGTCGTGACGCCGCCGTCGTCGAGACGGTGAGTCGGACATCCACCGCGGTGGCGGAGACCGCCGCACCAATCGGAGACGGGTGAAATGGAGACAACGCTGCGAGGCGTGGGCGTGAGCCACGGTGTGGCGATCGGCCAGGTCCGGCACATGGGCACTGCGGTCCTGGAGCCGCCGGCCAAGCAGATTCCGGCGGAGGAGGCGGAGCGCGAACAGGGGCGCGCCCGCAAGGCCGTCGTGGCCGTGGCGGCCGATCTGAACGCGCGCGGCAACCTGGCCGGGGGTGAGGCCCAGGCCGTGCTGGAGGCTCAGGCCCTGATCGCCCAGGACCCCGAGCTGATCGCCGACGTCGACCGGCGCATCGCCGTGGGCAGCACCGCCGAGCGTGCCGTGTACGACGCGTTCTCGCACTACCGCGAGCTGCTCGCGGGCGCCGGTGAATACATGGCCGGTCGCGTGGCGGACCTCGACGACGTGCGCAACCGCATCGTGGCGCGCCTGCTGGGCGTCCCGATGCCGGGCGTTCCGGACAGCGACGAGCCGTATGTACTGATCGCGCGTGACCTCGCTCCCGCCGACACCGCGCTGCTCGACCCGACGCTCGTGCTCGGTTTCGTGACCGAGGAGGGCGGGCCGACCAGCCACAGCGCGATCCTGGCGCGGGCGCTCGGCGTCCCCGCGATCGTGGCGCTGCCGGGCGCCGGTGAGCTGGCCGAGGGCACGATGATCGCCGTCGACGGCAGCACCGGCGAGATCTTCGTCGACCCGAGCGAGGAGAAGCGCACCGAGCTGGAGCGTGCCGCGGCCGAGCGCAAGGCCGCGCTGGCCGCGTCCTCCGGTCCGGGTGCGACCTCGGACGGGCACAAGGTGCCGCTGCTCGCCAACGTCGGCGGTCCCGCCGACGTGCCGGCGGCGGTGGAGGCGGGCGCCGAGGGCGTCGGTCTGTTCCGTACCGAGTTCCTCTTCCTCGACGACTCCGCGAAGGCGCCGTCGGAGGAGAAGCAGGTCGAGGCGTACCGCAAGGTGCTGGAGGCGTTCCCCGAGGGCCGTGTGGTCGTGCGGGTGCTGGACGCCGGTGCCGACAAGCCGCTGGACTTCCTGACGCCTGCCGACGAGCCGAACCCGGCGCTCGGCGTGCGCGGTCTGCGCTCGCTCCTGGACCACCCCGGGGTGCTCCGGACGCAGCTGACGGCGCTGGCCAAGGCCGCCGAGGGGCTTCCGGTCTACCTGGAGGTCATGGCGCCGATGGTCGCGGACCGTACGGACGCCAAGGCGTTCGCGGACGCGTGCCGGGCGGCCGGGCTGCGGGCGAAGTTCGGCGCGATGGTGGAGATCCCCTCCGCCGCGCTCCGCGCGCGCTCGATCCTCCAGGAGGTCGAGTTCCTGTCGCTGGGCACCAACGACCTGGCCCAGTACACGTTCGCGGCCGACCGGCAGGTCGGTGCGGTGTCGCGGCTGCAGGACCCGTGGCAGCCCGCACTGCTCGACCTGGTCGCGCTGTCCGCCGAGGCGGCCAGGGCCGAGGGCAAGAGCTGTGGTGTCTGTGGTGAGGCTGCCTCCGATCCGCTGCTCGCGTGTGTGCTGACCGGTCTGGGTGTGACCAGCCTGTCGATGGGCGCCGCGTCCATTCCCTATGTGCGCGCGACGCTGGCGAAGTACACGCTCGCCCAGTGCGAGCGCGCGGCCGCGGCGGCCCGTGCCGCGGACTCGGCCGAGGAGGCCCGCGTGGCCGCGCAGGCGGTGCTGTCCGGGGAGTGATCCGGCTGCCGACCGCCTCGGCGCGGTGATCGAGTGAGAGGGGCTTCCCGTCGCGGGTGCGGCGGGGAGCCCCTTTCACGTGGGGGCCATCAGTGGTCGGTGGCGGGCTGGTCGAACGGGAAGCCCGCCCGGTAGTCCACTCCTGGTTCGGGTGCCACCGGGTCCCCGGTGTCGGCATCGGTGCAGTACGCGCTGAAGACCTCGCCTGCGGTGAGCAGGAGCAGTTTGCCCTCGTGCAGCCGCCAGCCGTGGACGCGGTCGGGCGTGTCCGCCTCCGTCGTCCGCAGCACCAGGCCGCCCGGGCTGTGCTGGGCGATCCCCGCGGCGAGGACGGTCACGAACTCGGCGACGTCCGTCTCGTCGAGCCGGGCCGGGTCGTCGCCGCGGCGCTCGGCGTGGAGCACGGCGATGAGCTGCTCCCGCTGTGCCTGGACGCTGCAGACCATGTGGTGCAGGCCCGGGCCCGCTGCCTCGATCAGGCGCATGAGGATCGTCGAGGCGCGTTCGAAGGCGGAGCGGCCGATGTCCTGGCCGCATTGGGCGCACTCCCCCAGGTCGGCCAGGAGCAGGGTCGCGTAGTCCCAGGTCGCCTGGCGGACCGCTTTGTTGATGAGCTCGGGCACCAGGCTGTCGATGGGCTGGCCCGCATAGGCGACGCGAGCGCCGCCCGACGCGATCTCGGCGGTGAAGCGGGTGCGGCTGTCGGCCGTGTCGGGGTCGATGCCGGCGGCTGCGCAGAACTCGGTGAACTCCTCCGGGTCGAAGAGGGCGACCGTGGTGTGCAGTCCCTGGGCGGCGAGGGATCTGAGCAGGCCGTCGACCTGGCGGAGATAGGTGGTGTGGTCGTCGAAGGTGAAGGTCCGGTACCGCCTCATCGCCTCGAAGTCGTACGCGTCGGCCAGCAGCCCCACCGTGCTGGGCGTCTCCCTGCGCAGGGTCCGCCGCATGGCTCTGGCCGCGTGGACGGGCCGTGAACCGTGGGGTTTTCCGGAGCGGGCGCCTGAGCGGGTGGAGGCCGTCGGGCCGGTGGATTTCCTGGTGTTGCGGATGTGCGCCATCTATTTCCCCCTGAGCGCGCTGTCGATCAGTGCTCACTCACCGTAACTGAGGCCACTGACAACGCCGGTCGCGGCAGCCGGTCCCGTACGAGCCGGTGTTGAACGCAGCAGGTCAGAGCGATCACGGCGCCGAAGGCGGTCCAGCCGATGGGGCCGGTCGCGATGGCCGCGGTGACGGCGAGCGGCCCCGCGCTGCGCTGGGCGGACTGGGCCAGGCCGTGCACGCCGAGGTAGGCGCCCTGGGCCTGTGCCGGGGCGAGCGCGATCGAGAGTTCCCACGAGATGGTGGCGTGGATCATCTCGGCCAGGGTGAACGCGGCGGCCGAGACGGTCAGGCAGATGCTCGCCGGCACGGCTCCGTGGACCGCCGAGGCGGCCATCGCGACACCGGCCGCGGCGAAGACGGTGGCGAGCGGCAGAAGCAGGCGGTGTGCCGCCTTGGTGGTCGCGCCGAAGCGGGCCAGGGGCACCTGGAGGCCCACCACCATCACGTTGTTGAGCACCATCAGGAGCGGTACGAGGCCGTGGGGCGCGTCCGTGGCGGAGACGGCCCAGAGGGGGATGCCGACCTTGAAGACGGCGTCATCCATGAAGAGGACGGACTCCGTGGCCACATAGGCCAGGTAGGCGCGGTCCTTCCAGGGGCTGCCCGGTCGCGCGGCGGGGGCGGGGTCCTTCGACGTGGTGACCGTGCGCGAGGGCGAGGGCGGTTCGGCGCAGCGGGCGGTGACCAGGGCGGCGCCGACGAAGGAGAGGGCGTCTCCGGCGAGCAACCACTGGTAGGCGGCCGTGGTGGCGAGCGCGAGGGCGGCCGCCGCGGCGAGGCCTCCGACGGCCCAGCCCGCGTTGGCCAGGGTGCGGCTGACGGCTTGGTAGCGGACGCGGTCGGGGCCTGCCACGCGGGCGGCGTACAGCTTGGTGAGCACGTTGGCGGAGCGGTCGCCGAAGCTGCCGACGGCCGAGTACACCAGCAGGAGCGCGTAGTTGTCGGTGGTGAGCAGTGCGGCGGAGGCCAGGGCGCGCAGGACCTGGAAGACGATGAGCACGCGCGTGAGGGGCAGCCGGTCCGCGATGCGGCCCCCGACGGGGGCGCCCGCGATGCCGACCGCGCCGGCCAGAGCGACCAGCGTGCCGACCTGGGCGACCGAGAGGCCCGCCACGTAGGTGAAGTACAGGACTGAGACGGCGGCCCACAGGCCGCTTCCGGTCCGGTCGACGAAGGCGACCCAGAGCATCAGGCGGCCGTCGCGGCCTCCCGGGACTCGTTCCCACAGTGCGGCACGTCGGCTGCGCGAAACCACTGTTCCCCCTTGACTGGCATTATGTATTGATACATAGTTCAGTACGTGGCAGAACAATATGCGATCAGCGGCACCTCGGCCAAGGGAATTGTCGCTTCCGTCGAACGAGGCGTCGCGGAAGGCGGGTTGGGGCCCGGCGACACGCTTCCTCCGGTCCGCCGGCTCGCGGACGACCTGGGCGTGAGTCCCGGCACGGTGGCGACGGCGTACAAGGAGCTGCGCAGTCGCGGTGTCGTGGTCACGCACGGGCGGGGCGGCACCGTGGTCGCCGCCGCGCCTTCGGTCGCCTCACGGCGCCCGCCGAAGGTGCCGGAGGGGCTGCGGGACCTCGCGGGCGGCCACCCCGACCCGGCGTTCCTGCCCGAACTGCCCGCGCCGGTGCGGATGACGGCCGGTGCGCGCTCGCACCGCTCCACGCCCCGGCTGCCGCTACTGGAGGAGCGCGTCCAGGAATGGCTGGGCGCCGACGGCGTGCCGAACGGGTCGGTGACCTTCGCGCACGGCGCGCTCGACTGCGTCGCCCGGCTGCTCACCACCGAGCTGCGGCCCGGCGACGCGGTGGCCATGGAGGACCCCGGCTACCACCATCTGCTCGACCTGGTGTCGGTGATGGGGCTGCGTACGGTCCCGGTCGCCGTCGACGACGAGGGGATGCGGCCGGAGGCCCTGCGCGATGCCTTGCGGGCCGGAGCGCGGGCCGTGGTGTGCAGCCCGCGCGCGCAGAACCCGTACGGCGGCTGCTTCTCGGAGCGGCGCCGGGACGACCTTGTGGAGGTGCTGCGCGGGGCGCCCGAGGTGCTGGTGATCGAGAACGACCACGCGGCGGAGATCGCGGGGGCGCCGCTGTACACGCTGACGGCGGGCGGGCGGCTGGCGCGCTGGGCGCATGTGCGGACGGTGACGAAGTACCTGGGCACCGACCTGCGGTGGGCTGCCGCCGCCTGTGACCCGGCGACGCTGGCGCGGCACGACGGCCGGCTGCTGCTGACCTCCGGCTGGGTGAGCCATCTGCTCCAGGGCACGGTGCTCGGACTGCTCACCGACCGGATGGCGCGGGAACTCGTCCTACGCGCGCGTGACGCCTACGCGGAGCGGCGCCACGCTCTGGCGGGCGAGCTGGAGCGGCGCGGGATCGCCTCGCACGGGGCGAGCGGGATGAACCTGTGGGTGCCGGTGCGGGACGAGTCGGCGGTGGTGAACGGGCTGCGGTCGCGCGGCTGGTGGGTCGCCGCCGGGGCGCGGTTCCGGATCGCCTCGGGGGCCGGTGTACGGATCACCTCGGCGGGGCTGGAGCCGGCCGAGGCGGTCCGGCTGGCCTCGGACTTCGCCGAGGTGCTGGGCGAGTCCGAGGCCACGTACGGGGGGTGAGGGCGACAGGGGGCCGGCCTCGCGCCCGAGCTGCGGCGCCCCCGGCCCGACGCCGACCGGGGCGCGCTCTTGTCAGCCGCGCTTGCGGGCCACCGCTTCGTAGAAGCGGAGGAGGTCGAGGTTGTCGACCGAGCCCGGGTTGACCGCCTTCTCCAGCGGCGTGCCCTGGAGCAGGCGCTTGACCGGCACCTCGATGCGCTTGCCCGTCAACGTGTGCGGTACGCCCGGGACTTCGATGATCTCGTCCGGGACGTGGCGCGGGGAGAGCTGCTCCCTGATCGCCTGCTTGACCTTCGTACGGAGGGCGTCGTCCAGGGCGGCGCCCTCGGCGAGATGGACGAAGAGCGGCATCCAGTAGCCGCCGTCCGGCTCTTCCAGGCCGATGACCAGGGCCTCGCGGATCTCCGGGAGGCGTTCGACGACTTCGTAGATGTCGGCCGAACCCATCCGGACGCCCTGGCGGTTGAGCGTGGAGTCGGAGCGGCCGTGGATGACCACCGAGCCGTGGTCGGTGATCGTGATCCAGTCGCCGTGGCGCCACACGCCGGGGAACATCTCGAAGTAGCTGTCGCGGTAGCGGCTGCCGTCCGGGTCGTTCCAGAAGCGGATGGGCATGGAGGGCATCGGGTTGACGACGACCAGCTCGCCCACCTCGCCCACGACGGGCTTGCCCTGCGGGTCCCAGGCCTGCAGGTCCGTGCCCAGGCAGGCGGCCTGGAGCTCGCCGATGTGCACCGGAAGCGTCGGGACCGCGCCCGCGAAGCAGGAGCACACGTCGGTGCCGCCGCTGACCGAGGCGATCCACAGGTCCTCGCGGACCTCGTCGTGGAGCCAGCGGAAGCCGTCCGGCGGCAGCGGCGAGCCCGTGGTGGCGACGCACTTGACGCGCGAGAGGTCGTGGTCGCGGGACGGGTGCACACCGGCCTTGCGGCAGGCCATCACATAGGCGGCGGAGGTGCCGAAGAGGGTGGCGCCGGTCCGCTCGGCCACCCCCCACTGGGCGCCGGTCTCCGGAAAGCCCGGGCTGCCGTCGTACAGGACGACCGTGGTGCCGGTCAGCAGTCCGGAGACGAGGAAGTTCCACATCATCCAGCCGGTGGAGGTGTACCAGAAGAACCGGTCCTCGGGGCCCAGGTCGCAGTGCAGGCCGAGCTGTTTGAAGTGTTCGAGGAGGATGCCGCCCTGGGACTGAACGATGGCCTTGGGCAGGCCCGTGGTGCCCGAGGAATAAAGAACCCAGAGCGGGTGGTCGAAGGGAACTTGCTCGAAGACCGGCTCGTTGTCACTCTCAGTGAGCGATGACCAGTCGAGAGTTCCTTGGGGGGCAGCGGTGCCGAGCAGCGGGATGTGGACGACGGCGCGCAGGGTGGGCAGTTCGCGGCGGAGCTCCGCGACGACGTCGGTGCGGTCGTGCTCCTTGCCGCCGTAGCGGTAGCCGTCGACGGTGAACAGGACGACGGGTTCGACCTGCTGGAACCGGTCGAGGACGCTGCGCGCGCCGAAGTCGGGGGCGCAGGACGTCCACACGGCGCCGACGGCCGCGGTGGCCAGGAGCGCGGTGACGGCCTGCGGGATGTTCGGCAGATAGCCGCTGACGCGGTCTCCGGGCCGCACGCCCAGGGCACGCAGCTCGGCGGCGAGCGAGCCGACCTGGCGGCGCAGCTCCGCCCAGCTGGTGGCGACGGGCTCGTGCGTCTCATCGACGTGCAGCAATGCGGCGTCGCCGGCGCGGGCCGGGTCCTCGGCGGTGCGCAGCGCGTGCTCGGCGTAGTTGAGGGTGGCGCCGGGGAACCACCGGGCGCCCGGCATCGACCGGTCGGCGAGCACCGTCTCGTACGGGGTCGAGAAGCGCACGTCGAACCAGTCGGCGACGGCCTTCCAGAAGGTGTCGAGTTCGGCGACGGACCAGCGGTGCAGCGCCTCGTAGCCGCCCTCGGCGGGGGCGCCGTACCGCTCGGCGGCCCAGGTCTGGAACGCGGTGATCCGCGCCCCGGCGATGCGGTCGGGGCCCGGCTGCCACAGGGGCGCGGGCTGCGGCGCGGCGTTCGCTGGTGAAGTCATGGGTCGGCTCCCGGGCTGGTACGCGTGGTGTGCGTTGCCACGCGCACACGCGAAGGGGTGTGCGCATGCGGCGGCTCACAGGGACGATGCCATGTGATCGTCTTCCGCACCAGGGTGTGCCGCCCATAGTCCAGCACCTGACGGTGTGCTGCCACCACGGGTGAACGGAAGTTGAACGGAGCCCACAGCTCATGATCCGGATGGCAGGGTGAGCCGCATGGACGGCAATGACCTGGTGCGCTCGGTGAAGGCGGTCGGCTCGGTGCAGGGGTTGCGGGCGGTGCGCTCGGCCCTGCGGCGGCGCCGTGCGGACGCGTGGGGGCTGCCCGCGCGCGGGCCCGAGCGCGCCCGGGTGCCCGGTCAGGTGCGAGACGCGGAGCCCCGGCCGGGTGGCGGTGTGGTGCGGTTCGCGCGCTCCGAGCTGGAGGTGCGGGTGGCGTCGGGCGGTGCCGTGTTCTGGGGCTGGGACGGGGCCGGCCCCGAGCCGTCGTACGCGCTGGCGGGGCCCCCGCCCCAGCCCGACGCGCGCGCGGTTCTGGAGCCCGACACGGACGGCGGCTGGCGGGTGGTCTCCGAACGGGTGATGGTGGCGGTCTCCCGGCACGGGGCCGTGGAGGTGCGCACCCCCGGCGGGGTGGTGCTCCGTCGCGAGCTGCCGCCGCGCTGGTGGGAGCCGGTCGGCGGCGGCCCCGCGCGCTGGGTGCAGCGCTCCGAAGTCGCCGCCGACGCGCGCGTGTTCGGGCTCGGCGGGCGCGCGGACGGCCCCCGGCTGCGCGACGGCACCTACCGGCTGTGGAACACGGACCCGCGCGGCGGCTTCGCCCCCGGCGACGACCCGCTGTACATCACGATGCCGGTGCAGCTGGTGGTGGCGGACGCCGGGACCCATCTGGCGTTCTACGACAACACCTGGGACGGCCGGGTCCAGCTGCGCGAGGGCGAGGAGGGCGCGGGGTCGGGCCACGACCGAGTCGGCAGCAGCGAGCTGCGGATGGAGGGCGGGCCGCTGCGCTGCTGGGTGGTGGCGGGCACCCCCGCGCGTGTGCTGCAGGGGTGGACGGTGCTCACCGGCGCGCCCGCGCTGCCGCCGTCCTGGGCGCTCGGCCCGCAGCACGCCCGCTGGGGCTTCGGCGGCGAGGCCGAGGTGCGGCGGGTCGCCGCCGGGTACCGGAAGCACGGGCTGCCCCTGTCCGCGCTCCATCTGGACATCGACCACTACGACGCGCACCAGGTGTTCACCGTCGACCGCGAGCGCTTCCCGGACCTGCCGCGCCTCGCCAAGGACCTGGCCGAGGACGGTGTGCGGCTGGTGTCGATCGTCGATCCGGCGGTGAAGGCCCAGCGCGGCAACGCCGTGTACGAGAGCGGGCTCGCGGCGGACGCGTTCGTTCGGGACGCGCGCGGCGACGAGGTGCGGGGAGTGGTCTGGCCGGGCGAGTGCGTGTATCCCGACTTCACCGATCCACGCGCGCGTGAGTGGTGGGGCGGGCTCTACCAGGAGCGGCTCGACCAGGGCTTCGCCGGGGTGTGGCACGACATGAACGAGCCGACGTCGTTCGCGCCCTTCGGCGACCCGACCCTGCCGCGCTCGGCGCGGCACGCGCTGGAGGGCCGGGGCGGCGACCACCGCGAGGCCCACAACGTGTACGGCCTGACCATGGCGCGGGCGGGCTACGAGGGGCTGCGCGGGCTGCGCCCCGACGACCGGCCGTTCCTGTTCAGCCGCTCCGGCTGGGCGGGGATGCAGCGCTACGGAGGCACCTGGTCGGGAGATGTGAGCACCGGCTGGCCGGGGTTGCGGGCCTCGCTCGCCCTGGTGCTGGGGCTGGGGCTGTGCGGGGTGCCGTACTCGGGTCCGGACGTGGGGGGTTTCAGCGGCACCCCGTCACCGGAGCTGTATCTGCGCTGGCTCCAGCTGGCGGCGCGGCTGCCGTTCTTCCGTACGCACTCGGCGATCTGGGCCGGGCGCCGGGAGCCGTGGGAGTTCGGCCCGGAGGTGCTCGGCCACGCGCGCGTGGCGCTGGCCGAGCGGGAGCGGCTGCGCCCGTACTTCATGACGCTGGCGCAGCTCGCCCGGCTGACCGGGGCGCCGTATGTGCGGCCCGTGTGGTGGGGCTCGCCGGGCGACCGGGCGCTGCGGGACTGCGAGGACGCGTTCCTGCTCGGCGACGCGCTGCTGGTGGCGCCCGTCTTCGAGCGGGGCACGGACCGGCGGGCGGTGCGGCTTCCGCGCGGCCGCTGGTACGACACGGCGACCGAGGAGCCGCACGAGGGCCCCGGCCAGGTCCTTGTGGACGCCCCCCTGGCGCGTATCCCGGTGCTGGCCAGGGCCGGATCCGTCATCCCGGTGCGCGGCGCGGGCGACGAGGTGGAGCTGGAGGTGTGGGCGCCGACAGCCGGGCGCACCGGCGGCGGCCTCGTCGTACGGGACGGGGGCGACGGGTGGGAGCCGGCGGTGGCGGAGCGTTTCACCACCCGGATGGCGGGCGGCCGGGTGGTGGTGGAGCGGATAACGGACGAGGGGGCGACGCGGGAGGTGGGGTACGCGGTGCGGGTTCGGGGTGGGCGCGGTGAGGCGGGGTGAGGCGCGGTGCCGCTTCCAGCGCGCCCGAGCACCCCACGGGCGCGCGGCAGGCTCGCGCCACAGCTCAGCCGCCTGCCCTCACGCCCCGGCCGCCGGCCAGCGGCCACCGACACCACCCACCAGCACCACCCACCGGCGACCGGCGACCGGCCACCGGCGACCGGCCACCGGCCACCGGCCACCGGCCGCGGCACCATCCCGCCCCCTCACCTCCCCGGCCGCCGCCCTCCCCGGCCCCGGCCGCCCTCACCTCCCGCCGAACCACTCCCGTACCACCTGGGTGTGCAGCGGGAACGCCAGTTCCTCGGGGTGGCGCAGGACGCGCCACCCCGCGGTCTCGTCCGTCGGCGCGGGCCGCGGGAGCACGGCGGCGGCGCGGGCGGGCAGCAGGCCGAACAGGAGCACGTGGTGCGGGGAGCTGAGGGCGTCCGCGAGGCGCACATCGGCGGCGGACGCCTCGATCCCGGTCTCCTCGTACAGCTCGCGCACGACCGCGTCCTGCCACAGTTCGCCGTCGTCGACGAAGCCGCCCGGAAGGGCGCAGCGGCCTATGTGGGGCTCGATGGCGCGGATGACGACGACCAGTCCCGTACCGCGCGCGTCCGTCACGGGAAGGAGGGCGACGGCGACCGGCAGCGGATTGCGGTAGGTGACGGTTCCGCAGGCCGCGCAGAGGCGGGGCCAGCCGGCCGAGGCCGACGGGTAGGGCGATCCGCACGCGGCGCAGTGCGAGTCCTTCACCGGCCGCTTCGAGGTATCCGAGGTCTTCGAGCTCTTCGAGGTCACGGTCACGGGCGGACTTTAACCGAATACATTCGGCCATCGGATCACATTGCCCCAACTCCCCCTTTTCTACGGCCTGTTGGGCCCTGAAGGGTGTGCACATGACACTCAGATCAACCGTACGCGGCCTGGTCACCGCTGCCGCCACCCTGCTCGCCGTGACCGCCACGTCGCCCGCCGCCCGGGCCACGCCCGAACCCAAGGCGCCCGCCGAGTTCGTGGCGCTGGCCACCGTGGACCCGACGATCATCCAGGAGATGCGTTACATCACGCCGCACAACTTCGTGGGCCGGCCCATCGACGGCTATCGGCAGCCGGTGTGCATCCTGACCCGCCATGCGGCCCAGGCGCTGCACCAGGCGCAGTTGAAGCTGCTTCGCGAGGGCTACTCGCTGAAGGTGTACGACTGCTTCCGGCCGCAGCGGGCCGTCGACACCTTCGTGAACTGGGCGAAGGACCTCGACGACCAGAGGATGAAGACCGAGTTCTATCCGCTTGTCGACAAGTCGAGGCTGTTCGACGACGGCTACATCGCGGCCAAGTCCGGGCACAGCCGGGGCAGTTCGGTGGACCTCACCATCGTCCGGCTGCCCGCGTGGCCGACGCCGCCGTACCGTCCCGGCCAGCAGCTCGTGCCCTGCTTCGCGCCGAAGGACCAGCGCTTCCCGGACAACTCCGTCGACATGGGCACCGGCTTCGACTGCTTCGACACCCTCGCGCACACCGACGACCCCCGGGTCCAGGGCGTCCAGCGCGCCAACCGCCAGCTCCTGAAGGGCACGCTCCAGGCCGCCGGGTTCGTGGGGCTCCCCGAGGAGTGGTGGCACTACACCTTCAAGCCGGAGCCGTTCCCGGACACCTACTTCGACTTCCCGGTGGCGTGGCGTTCGGTGGCTGGGCACCGCTGAGCCACTGAGGGCACGCCCCCTGCCCCCTGCCGGTGTGCGCCCGCCCGTGGCACACTTCTGACGTTCCGTCAGATTCGATGCCGGGAGGGGTTTTGACGCGCACGCGCACGCCCGTGGTGGCGGGCTGGTTCACGGAGGCGACGGAGGCGGGGGCCCAGGAGTTCCGGCTGCTCGGCACCCGGTGCACCGCCTGCGCCTCCGTGTTCTTCCCCCGCGAGGACTCCTTCTGCCGCAACCCCGCCTGCGCCGGGCGGGAGTTGACCGAGGTGCCGCTCTCCAGGCGCGGGCGCGTCTGGTCGTACACCGACGGGCGCTACCGGCCGCCCGCGCCCTATGTCTCCGACCCGGAGGCCGTCTGGCAGCCGTACACCCTGGTCGCCGTGGAGCTGGAGGCCGAGCGGATGGTCGTCCTGGGGCAGGCCGCGCCGGGTGTGACCACCGCCGACCTCGCCGTCGGCATGGAGGTCGAGGTGGTGCCCGGCGTGCTCAACGAGGACGCCGGCACCGTCTGGACCACCTGGCACTGGCGCCCCGTGAGGACGGGCGCATGAGCGGCACGGACGACATCGCGGTCCTCGGCGCCGGAATGCACCCCTGGGGCAAATGGGGGCGCGGCTTCGTCGAGTACGGGACGGTGGCGGCCCGCGCCGCCCTCGCCGACGCCGGGCTGGAGTGGCCGGACGTGCAGTCCGTGGTCGGAGCCGACACCGTGCGCGGCGGCTACCCGGGGTACGTCGCCGGGGCGACCTTCGCGCGGGCGCTGGGCTGGCAGGGCGCGCGCGTGACGAGCGTGTACGCGGCCTGCGCGTCCGGGGCGCAGGCGATCAACGCCGCGCGGGCGCAGATCCTGTCCGGGATGGCCGAGGTGGTGCTGGTGGTGGGCGCCGACGCCGCGCCCAAGGGGTTCTTCGCCCCGGCGGGCGGCGATCGGCCCGACGACCCCGACTGGCTGCGGTTCCGGGTCCTCGGCGCCACCAACCCGGCCTACTTCGGTCTCTACGCCCGCCGCCGCATGGCCCTGCACGGGGACACCGTCGACGACTTCGCGCGCGTGAAGGTGAAAAACGCGGCGGCGGGCGCGCTCAATCCGTACGCCCGCTACCGCAAGGCGGTGAGCGCCGAGGAGGTCGCGGCCTCGGCCGTCGTCGCCGATCCGCTGCGGCTGCTCGACATCTGCGCGACCTCCGACGGGGCGGCCGCCCTGGTGCTGTGCGGCATGGAGTACGCGCGCCGGCACGGGGCTGTGGATCCGGTCCGTATCCGGGCCGTGTCCATGGTCACGCCCACCTACCCCAACGCGGTCCTGGACCTGCCCGACATCGCCACCGACTCGGCGGTCGCGGCGGAGCCCCCGCCGTACTCCTTCCGCGCCTCCATCGCCCGGGCCGCCTACGAGGAGGCCGGGATCGGGCCCGAGGACCTGTCGCTGGCCGAGGTGTACGACCTTTCGACCGCGCTGGAGCTGGAGTGGTACGAGGACCTGGGGCTGTGCGGCGCCGGGGAGGGCGCGAAGCTCCTACGGGAGGGCGTGACGGCGCTCGGCGGTCGCGTTCCGGTCAACGCGAGCGGGGGACTCGCATCGTTCGGCGAGGCGGTGCCCGCGCAGGCCATCGCGCAGGTCTGCGAGCTCACCTGGCAGCTGCGCGGCACGGCCGGCGAGCGGCAGATCGACCGTGCACGGGCCGGAATCACCGCCAATCAGGGCCTGTTCGGGCATGGCTCGTCGGTGATCGCGGTGCGCTGAGGTCCCGGCCGCCGGGCCGTGCGTACCCCGGCGGCCCGTGCTGTCGGCGACCTTGACGCTCCATCACGGCCGGTGAACACTTCCCGTTGTCTTTCGGCGTCGCCGTTCCTCGGCTCCCGGCCGCGTGCCGTCGTACGCGGCCGCCGGGCCGCTCCCCCACGGGGCGATTCCGCCGGACGGGCACGCTCGTCGCGGATGCCGGGCGGGGGTTCGCGCCGACCCTCACGGCCGGCTCCGCAGCCATGGGTAGCGCGCGCCCCGCACGGAGGAGCGGGGCCACGGCGTCGTCCGCCGGACGGCCTCCCGAGCTCCCGCCGCACCACCGCAGCCTTCTGACCTAGGGGTAGCCATGACGGAGAAGTTCGTCGCAGCCATCGACCAGGGCACCACCTCCAGCCGCTGCATCATCTTCGACCACAGCGGCGCCATCGTCGCCGTGGACCAGCGCGAGCACCGCCAGATCTTCCCCAAGCCCGGCTGGGTCGAGCACGACGCCACCGAGATCTGGGCCAAGGTGCAGGCCGTGGTCGCGGGCGCGCTGGCCAAGGCCGGGATGCGCGCGGAACAGCTCAGCGCGCTCGGCATCACCAACCAGCGCGAGACGACGGTGCTGTGGGACCGGGCGACCGGCAAGCCCGTGCACAACGCGATCGTCTGGCAGGACACCAGGACGTCCGCGCTCTGCGCCCAGCTCGGCGCCGAGGACGGCCAGGACCGCTTCCGGGACGCCACCGGACTGCCGCTGGCCAGCTACTTCTCCGGGCCCAAGGCGGCCTGGCTGCTCGACAACGTACCCGGCCTCCGGGCCCGTGCCGAGCGCGGCGAGATCGCCTTCGGGACCATCGACTCCTGGCTGATCTGGAACCTGACCGGCGGCACGGACGGCGGCGTGCACGTCACCGACGTCACCAACGCCTCGCGGACCATGCTGATGAACCTGGAGACCCTGGAGTGGGACTCCTCGATCCTGGCCGCGATGAACGTACCGGAGGCGATCCTTCCGCAGATCCGGTCGTCGGCGGAGGTGTACGGGACGGCGGTGGGCCGGCTGGCGGGCGTGCCGGTGGCGTCCGCGCTCGGTGACCAGCAGGCGGCGATCTTCGGCCAGGCCTGCTACGACACGGGCACGGCCAAGAACACGTACGGGACCGGGAGTTTCCTGCTGCTCAACACCGGCGGCAGGCCCGTACCGTCGAAGAGCGGCCTGATCACCACCGTTGGCTACAAGATCGGCGACCAGGCGCCGGTCTACTGCCTGGAGGGGTCGATCGCGATCACCGGAGCCCTGGTCCAGTGGTTCCGGGACCAGCTCGGCCTCATCCGCAGCGCCGACGAGATCGAGTCGCTCGCCGCGAGCGTCGAGGACAACGGCGGCGCCTACATCGTGCCCGCCTTCTCCGGCCTGTTCGCGCCCTACTGGCGCTCCGACGCGCGCGGTGTGGTCACCGGTCTGACCCGGTACGTCACCAAGGCGCACCTGGCCCGCGCGGTCCTGGAGGCCACCAGCTGGCAGACCCGCGAGGTGGTGGACGCGATGTACCAGGACTCCGGGGTACGGATCACCACGCTCAAGGTCGACGGCGGGATGACGGTCAACCGGCTCCTGATGCAGCACCAGGCGGACGTGCTCGGTGTGCCGGTGATCCGGCCGAAGGTCTCCGAGACGACCTGTCTGGGCGCGGCCTACGCGGCCGGGCTCGCCACCGGGGTATGGGCGGGCCTCGACGAGCTGAAGGCGCACTGGGCGCAGGACGTGGAGTGGGTGCCGGCCATGGAGGCGGGGGTGCGCGAGCGCGAGTACGTCAACTGGCGCAAGGCCGTGGAGCGCAGCCTCGGCTGGCACGAGGAGGACGAGAAGTAGCCACCGCGGCCCTGCGCGCGGGAGCGCCCCCAAGACGCACGGCCCGTACCCCAGTCGGTGGGGGTACGGGCCGTGTCCCCGCGTACGAGCCGTGCTCTCGTGTACGGGTCTCAGATCGAGACCGGGCGGCGCCTGCGCTCGGAGAGGACCATCGCGTGCTCCACGACCGCGACCAGGACGTCCTTGACGGCCTCGCGGTCGCGCGCGTCCGTCATCATCAGCGGCACCTCGGGGTCGAGGTCGAGCGCGGAGCGCACGGCGTCGGCCGGGTAACGGGCCGCTTCGTCGAAGCAGTTGACGGCCACCGTGAAGGGCAGCCCCCGGCGCTCGAAGTAGTCGATCGCCGCGAAGGAGTCCTCCAGGCGGCGGGTGTCCGCGAGGACCACCGCGCCCAGCGCCCCCTGCGCCAGCTCGTCCCAGAGGAACCAGAAGCGGTCCTGGCCGGGCGTGCCGAAGAGATAGAGCACCAGGTCCTCGCGGAGCGTGATGCGTCCGAAGTCCATCGCGACGGTGGTGGTGCTCTTCGCCTCCACCCCCGCGACGTCGTCGACCGGCCGGCCGACCTCGCTGAGCCGCTCCTCGGTGCGCAGCGGCCGGATCTCGCTGACCGCGCCCACCAGAGTGGTCTTGCCGACTCCGAAGCCGCCCGCCACCAGGATCTTGAGCGTCACCGGTTCGACGGGCCGCTTCCTGCGGCTAGAGCGCCCGAAGGCCATTGATCACCTCGCGGAGAAGGGACTCGTCCGGCAGCTCGGCCGGCGGAACGGGTCGGGAGACGTGCACCAGCTGGTCCTGGACGAGATCGCCCACCAGGACGCGGACCACCCCGACGGGGAGGTCGAGTCCGGCGGCGAGCTCGGCGATGGACTGCGGGGTGCCGACGCAGCGTTCGACGATCTCGACGTGTTCGGGCGAGAGCGAGTGGTCCCGCCCCGGGTCGTCGGCGGCCGGTTCGGGCACCACCACCGCGATCAGGTCGAGCCGGTGCTGACCGACGCTGCTGGTACGGCCGCGGGTCATCGCGTACGGCCGCACCACCGGTCCCGCGTCGTCGTCGAACCAGTGGTGCTGCCGGAGCGGCGACTGCTGCGGCGCCCGGTCCGGCTGCTGCGGGCCGTTCGCCGGCGCCCGCTGGTCTGCGTCACTCATACCGTCGCGCTCACCCTGCGGTGGGCAGGCCGGTCCGTGGTGCCGTGGTGAGGTGGGCCCCGACCCGCTTGACCATCAGGGTCATCTCGTACGCCACCTGGCCCACGTCGGACTCGGCGTCGGCCAGGACGGCCAGACAGCTGCCGTCCCCGGCGGCGGTCACGAACAGGAAGGCGTCGTCGAGCTCCACGACGGTCTGGCGGACCCCGCCCACGTCGAAGTGGCGGCCGACCCCCTTGGCGAGGCTGTGGAAGCCGGAGGCGACGGCGGCCAGGTGCTCGCCGTCCTCCCGCGTCAGGTCCCTCGACGTGCCGGTGGGCAGGCCGTCGCTGGACAGGACGAGCGCCTTGCGGATGGAGCCGACCCGGTCGACCAACTCGTCCAGCAACCAGCTGAGTTCCCCGGCGCCCTTCCCGATGACGTCGTGTGCTGCGGACTTCGGTGCGGTCATCGACCGTCCCCCTCCGATGTGTTGCGTCGTACGCCGCCCAGGGCCTGGTCGGGCCCGTCGGCTGTGGTCTCTGCGCTGGTCATCGCGGTGTGTCGACGCCCGCGCTGCCAGCCGCGCTGCATCGACGCCATACGGTTGCGCACTTCCTCTGCGTCGCGCTCGGGCTGCGGGTGAGCGCCCTGGCCGCCCGGCCCGGTGCGCGCCGCGGGCTCGGCGGAGGTCTCTTTCAGCTGCGGGGCGAGGCTGGCCTGGCGGACCCGGCGGGGCAGCTCGCCCTGCGGAACGGTTCCGTCGGCGCTCTCCCGGCCGGGCGCGGGCCGGCGCAGCGGCTCGGGCGCCGGGGCCGGGACGAGTCCGCTGGCGCGCAGTGCGTCGGCCCGCCGCCGCTCCGCGGTCGGCCCGGCCGGACGGGCCGGCTCCGCCGCGGGCGCCGGGTGGCCGCGGCCCGGCTGGTCGCCGACGCGGCGCCCGTGGTCGCTCACCAGCGTCGGCGCCGGCGGGCGGCGGCGCGGCAGCGGTACGGGACCGGACGGCTCCAGCGGGGCTCCGCCTTCGTCGGCGGCCTGCTGGTGCTGGCGGTACTCGGCCGGGACCCCCCGGGGTGCGCCGCGGAAACCGGTGTGGACGCTTTCGCGCTCGTCGGCGCCCAGGGCGTGCGGGGCGAGCTCCAGCGGGTCGACGGGTGCCTCCAGTTCGACGGGGCCGTCGAGCAGGGCGCGGTCGGGGGCGCCCGCCGGGAGCGGGGAGAGCGCGCGGGGACCCGCGTCCCGCTCGCGGCGCGCGGCCGCGTCGCCGTGGGCCGCCTTGCGGTCGAGGCGGAAGCCGGTGCCGTTGGTGTCCGGAGCGTCGGTGAGCAGGGCCGCCGGGATGAAGACGATCGCCGTGGTGCCCCCGTACGGGGAGGGCTGGAGGGAGACGCGGACGTTCTGGCGCTGGGCGAGCCGGCTGACCACGAACAGGCCGAGCCGGTCGGTGTCGGAGAGCTCGAACTCGGGGGTCTCGGCGAGGCGCAGGTTGGCATCGAGGAGCGCTTCGGGCGTCATGCCCAGGCCCCGGTCGTGGATCTCCAGGGTGAAGCCGTTGGCCACCCGCTCGCCGTGCACCTGGACGGCGGTGTGCGGGGGCGAGAACACCGTGGCGTTCTCCAGGAGTTCGGCCACCAGGTGGGTGAGGTCCGCGACGGCCGGGCCGCCGACGCCGAGCCGGGGCAGCCTGCGGACCTCGATGCGCTCGTAGTCCTCGACCTCGGCCACCGCCGCCCGGACGACGTCCATCAGCTGGACGGGCTTGCGCCACTGGCGGGACGTGGCGGCGCCGGAGAGGATCACCAGGCTCTCGGCGTGGCGGCGCATGCGGGTGGTGAGGTGGTCGAGCCGGAAGAGGTCGGCGAGCTCGTCGGTGTCCTCGGTGCGGCGCTCCATGGTGTCCAGGAGCGTGAGCTGGCGGTGCAGCAGGACCTGGTTGCGGCGGGCGAGGTTGACGAACACCTCGGCCACCCCGCGCCGCATGTCGGCCTGTTTGACGGCGGCCTCGACGGCGGCGCGCTGAAGGGTGTTGAGGGCCTGGCCGACCTGCCCGACCTCGTCCTTCTCATACTCCAGGCGGGGCGCCTCGGTCTCGACGTCGACCTGTTCGCCGGCGGCGAGGCGGCGCATCACGCTCGGCAGGCGCACGCCGGACGCCTCGTGCGCCTCCTTGCGGAGCCGGGTGAGGTCGCGGATCAGCTCGCGGCCGATGCGTACGGAGAGGAAGAGCGAGAAGACGAGGGCGAGGAAGCCGAGGACGCCCGCGACACCGGCCTTGATGAGGACGTTGAAGGCCACGGGGTGGACGCGGTCGCGGTAGCGGTCGTCGGCGTCGGAGACGGCTTGGGACAGGCGCGAGAGAAGCGGGGTCGCGGTCTGCTGCCAGCGGGCCAGGTCGACGCGCGGGTTCTTGGTGGGGCCGGCGGTGATGATGTTCTGCTCGGCGGCGCGCAGCGATTCGGAGCCGGCGGCGGCCCAGAAGCGCTCGAAGATCTCGCGCTCGCCGCTGGGCAGGTTCTCCAGGCTGATCTCGTACAGGAGCGTGCGGTTGGCCACCAGGTTGACCACCTCGCGCAGTTCGTTCCAGGTGAACTGCGGCGGCGTGACCAGCGAGGAGGCGACCAGGGCGTCCTCGCGGGCCAGCATCTCGCGGGCCCGGGCGAGGCCGACGACCGCGCGGCCCTGCTTGTCCATGTCCACGTTCTCCAGCGCGTGGAGATTGGTCAGGAACGTGTAGCAGGGCTCGATGACGTCGCTGTAGGCCTCCAGCGCCTGGGCGCGGTTGACGCTGCGCCGGTCGACCTGCCGGCGCAGATCGCCGATGCCGTCGAACTCCTGGAGGACGGTCTTCAGCCGCGCCCGGGCGGCCGCGTGCAGATCGTCGCGCACCTGGGAGTCATTGGCGGCGGAACGAATCTTCGCCACCGCGCGGTCGGTGTCCTGGCGGCGCTTCTGCAGCGCGGCGAGCGCGTCGGAGGCCCGCTGGTCGGCCAAGTAGACGAGCGTCTGGCGGCGTTCCTCCTGGATGACCTGGACGGTGTCCTCCATCGGCGAGCCGACCTTGTCCACGATGTACGTGACGTTCAGCAGCTCGTTGGCCTCGCGGCCGGTGATGTAGGTCGTGAATCCCCAGAGAGCGGTGAGGGAGACGAGCGGCACCAGCAGCAACGCCACGATCTTCCTGCGGATGGACTTCCCGCGAAAGCGCATGGCCTCCCCCAGATCAACCGTCAACAAACGGCGAGAGCCTACTACTGCCACACAGACAACTCGAAGACACGTCCGGACGATTTTCGGCCGCCCTCACGGGAGTTGATCACGGGTTGTCCTGCTATTACGGGAGATCAACTCCCGGGTGTGGCCGAGGACACCCGTAGGGCCAGTGGTTCCCGTCTCGGCCCGGTTGGCTGGAATTCTGCCTTCCACCCAAATCCCGGGAATCTTCGGGGAGTTCCGTTCGTCCTTCTGTACGGGGGTTGTGACGGGGATGTACGGACCCGTGCGAATCGGCAGGCATCGATGCGCCGGTGGTGGGGAGTGAGTATCCATGGGCACTGAAGGCATGAGTGCGGACCGTGTGGCGGACAGGGGCTCGCGCGCGAACGGCAGGCATGGCGACAGAGAGCGCGGAGCGCACCGCGACGGCTGGCACGGCAATGGCGGGCACGGCAAGGGCGGGCACAGCAAGGGCGGGCACAGCGATGGCGGGCGGAGCGATGGCGGGCGGGCGCGGTCTCGGGCGGATGACCTGCCGCCCCTGTGGGTGGAGGAGCCCGCGATCCGGCCGCGGCTGCCCGATCCGATCAGAAACGCGGCGGTGCGCTCGGTGCTGATCGTGGCGTTCACGCTGATCCAGGCGGTGATCGCGTTCCTGTGCACCATGGCGGGCTCCTGGCTGGCCTTCCCGATGGTCCTCTCCAGCGTGGCGAGCACGGTGGTGGCGACCTGGGCGGTCCTTGACGTGTGGGTCACCCGCCAGGTGTGGAACCAGCGCAACGGCGTGGTGTCGGTGCCGAGCAGCACCGCTCGGGAACTGCGCCGGGAGCGGCGCCGGGTGCGGCGTGCGGCCCGGACGGCCGAGCGGCCGGGGCACGGCCGAATAGGGCAGAGCAAGACGGGCAGTCTCTCCCGGGCATAGCGGCCCGGAGGAGCGCTGGTGCTGGTGGGTCTGGTGGGTGAGGTGCCGGAGCCGGACGCGGGCATGTCCGTGCCCGTGCCCGTGGGCAGACGGCGGGGCGGCGGCGCCGGGGCGCTGCGGTCGGTCGACCGCGCGGTCAGCGTGCTGGAGGCGCTGGCCCGGCTCGGCGAGGCCGGAGTCACCGAGATCGCCGATGAGCTGGGGGTGCACAAGTCGACCGCGTTCCGGCTGCTCGGGGCGCTGGAGAACCGGGGTCTGGTCGGCCAGGAGAAGGAACGGGGGAAGTACTTCCTGGGCGCCGGGATGCTGCGCCTGGCCGGTGCCGCGGCCGTGCGGCTCGACATCTCGCAGGAGGGCGTGCCGGTCTGCCGTGCGCTGGCGGACCTCACGGGCGAGACCGCCAACGTCGCCGTGCTCGACGGGGACGCCGCCGTCAACATCATGCAGGCACGCGGCGCGGCGGCCGTCTCGGCGTTCAACTGGCTGGGCCGGCGCACCCCGCTGCACGCGACCGCGAGCGGCAAGGCGCTCCTCGCCCACCTCCCCGAGGAGCGCCGCGAGCCCCTGCTCGCCCAGGGGCTCGCGCGCTTCACCGCGCACACCATCACCGATCCGGCCGTGCTCCGCGCCGAGCTGGCGCGGGTGGTGGAGCGGGGGTACGCGCAGACGGCGGAGGAGCTGGAGGACGGGCTCAACGCCCTGGGGGTGGAGGTGCGCGGCCACGACGGCTCCGTCATCGGCGCGATCGGCGTCTCGGGCCCGGCGTACCGGATGCCCCGGGAGTCACTCCCGGAGGTCGCCCAGCGCGTCCGGGAGGCCGCTCGGGACCTCTCGCGTCGCATGGGGCATCCCGCGTAACTCCAGGGCCGACAGCGCGCCACGTCCCCTTCCGGACAGGTTCTGACACACGTTCTGGACAGGCGAATTCAAGGCCTCACGGGCTTCGCCGTGCGACCGGTCCGACCCTCTTGACGCTCCCCTGGGCCGTCCTCAGGATGTCTCACATCGCGCAACCGGTAGTGCTCTGCGCAACAGGAGGGTGAGGCCGTGTATGACGAGGTCCGCACCACCCCCGCACCCGACCCCGCCCACGCGCGCGTCGTCGTCATCGGCGCCGGGATCGTGGGCTGTTCGCTCGCCGACGAGCTCACCGCACGGGGCTGGTCGCACGTCACCGTCGTGGAGCAGGGGCCGCTGCCCGCGCCGGGCGGGTCCAGCTCGCACGCGCCCGGACTGGTCTTCCAGACCAACGCCTCCAGGACCATGACGTCCTTCGCGGCGTACACGGTGGAGACCTTGCGCGGGCTGAGCGTGAAGGGCGAGCCCTGTTTCCGGGCGGTCGGCGGGCTGGAGGTGGCCACCACCTCGGAGCGCTGGGCCGATCTGCACCGCAAGGTGGGGCTCGCGGCCGCCTGGGGCGTACGGGGCGAGCTGCTCACCGCGCACCAGTGCCGGGCGCTGTGGCCGCCGCTGGACGGGGAGAAGGTGCTCGGCGGCTTCCTCACCCCCGACGACGGGCTCGCCGACGCGGTGCTCGCCTCCCGGGCGCTGCAGGCACGCGCCGAGGCCCGGGGCGCCCGGTTCCTGGCGCGGCACACGGTCACGGCCATCGAGCGGGAGGATGGCCGCGTCACCGCCGTCGTCACCGACCGGGGCCGCTTCCCGGCCGATCTCGTGGTCTCGGCCGCCGGCTTCTGGGGCCCGGTGATCGGAGAGCTGGCCGGGGTGACCGTGCCGCTGCTGCCGCTCGCCCACCAGTACGCGACGACCGCCCCGCTGGCCGGGCTCACCGCGCGGGCGGCGGCCGCGCTGCCGATCCTGCGTCACCAGGACCGCGACCTGTACTTCCGTGCGCACACGAACGCGGAGGGGGCACGGCTGGGCATCGGTTCGTACGCCCATCGGCCGCTGCCGGTCGACCCGTTCGCGGTCCCGTCGTACGACGACGCGCCCGCCATGCCCTCCTCGCTCGCCTTCACCCCGGAGGACTTCGCGCCGAGTTGGGCGGATGCCACAGCGCTGCTGCCCGAGCTCGCGCACAGCGAGGTCGCGCACGGATTCAACGGTGTCTTCTCCTTCACGCCGGACGGCATGCCGCTGCTCGGCGAGTCCCGGGAGCTGCGCGGGTTCTGGCTGGCCGAGGCGGTGTGGGTGACGCACTCGGCGGGCGTGGCCAGGGCGGTCGCCGAGTGGATGACGGACGGCCGCCCGTCGCTCGACGTGCATGCCTGCGACATCCGGCGCTTCGAGGACGTGCAGCTCACACCGCAGTACGTCGAGGAGCGGGCGGCCCAGAGCTTCGTCGAGGTGTACGACGTGATCCATCCGCTCCAGCCCATGGAGCGCCCGCGCCCGCTGCGGACCAGCCCCTTCCACGTACGGCAGCGCGAGCTCGGGGCGTACTTCCTGGAGGGCGGCGGCTGGGAGCGGCCGCACTGGTACGAGACGAACGCGCCGCTGGTGGACGGGCTGCACATCCCGGTGCGCGATTCCTGGTCGGCGCGGTACTGGTCGCCGATCGCGGCGGCGGAGGCGAAGGCGACGCGCGAGCGGGTCGCGCTGTACGACATGACCCCGCTGCGGCGTCTGGAGGTGACCGGGCGCGGAGCCCTCGCGTTCCTGCAGCGGATGACGACCAACCAGCTGGAGAAGAAGCCGGGTTCGGTGACGTACACCCTGCTGCTCGACGACGCGGGCGGCGTCCTCTCCGATCTGACCGTGGCACGCCTGGCCCCCGACCGCTTCCAGGTGGGCGCCAACTCCCCCGCCGACCTGGACTGGCTGCTCGCGCACGCGCCGGACTCCGTCACCGTCCGGGACATCACCTCCGGCACCTGCTGCGTCGGCGTGTGGGGTCCGCTCGCCCGCGAGCTGGTCCAGCCCCTGACCCGCGACGACTTCTCGCACGCCGCGTTCGGCTACTTCCGGGCGAAGGAGACGGTCATCGGGAACGTGCCGGTCACCGCGCTGCGGCTGAGCTACGTCGGTGAGCTGGGCTGGGAGCTGTACACCAGCGCCGATCTGGGGCTGCGGCTGTGGGACACGCTCTGGGAGGCGGGGCAGCGGCTCGATGTGGTCGCGGCGGGCCGCAGCGCCTTCGAATCGCTGCGCCTGGAGAAGGGCTACCGCGCCTGGGGCCGCGACATGACGGCCGAGCACAGCCCGTACGAGGCGGGGCTCGGCTTCGCGGTCCGGCCGGGCAAGGGCGAGTTCACCGGCCGCGCCGCGCTGGGCGACCCCTCGGCCGTGCGGCGCCGGCTCACCTGTCTGACCCTGGACTCCCGTTCGGCGGTGGTCCTCGGCAGCGAGCCGGTGCTCGTCGACGGCGCGCCCGCCGGTTACGTCACCAGTGCCGCGTACGGCTACACGATCGGCCGGTGCGTCGCGTACGCCTGGCTGCCGGTCCTGGCGCCGGGCACGGCGGTCCAGGTCGAGTACTTCGGCGAGAAGGTCCCCGCGACCGTCGCCGAAGAGCCGCTGTTCGACCCGCGGATGGCCTACCTCATGCGGTGAACGGCCGCACCACGGCCCCATGAGGCGGGCCCGGCCGCACCGACCCCTCCGGGAGGAAACATGGCTCCGACGTACGACGTGATCGTCCTCGGCCTCGGCGGCATGGGTTCGGCCGCCGCCCAGCACCTCTCCGCGCGCGGGGTCCGCGTCCTCGGCCTGGAGCGGTTCGGCCCGGTGCACGCGCACGGCTCCAGCCACGGCGGCTCGCGGATCACCCGGCAGTCCTACTTCGAGGACCCGGCGTACGTGCCGCTGCTGCTGCGGGCGTACGAGCTGTACGACCGCATCGAGCGGGACTCCGGGCGCGAGATCGCGCTGCTGTGCGGCGGAATGATGGTGGGCCGCCCCGAGTGCCGTACGGTCGCGGGCGCGGTGCGCTCGGCCCGGCAGTGGGACCTGCCGCACGAGATGCTGGACGCCCGCGAGATCCGGCGCCGCTTCCCCGCCATGAGCCCGCTCGACGACGAGGTGGCGCTCTACGAGGCGCGGGCCGGGCTGCTGCGGCCGGAGACCACCGTGGCGGCCCACCTCCAGCTCGCCACCAAGGCGGGCGCCGAGCTCCACTTCGAGGAGCCGGTGACCCGCTGGGAGGAGCTGCCGGGCGGGCGCGGGGTGCGCGTCCACACCGCCGAGGACAGCTACACGGGCGGCCAGCTGGTGATCTGCCCGGGCGCCTGGGCTCCCGAGCTGCTCGCGGACCTCGGCGTGCCGATCCGCGTCGAGCGGCAGGTCATGTACTGGTTCGGGCCCGAAGGCGGCACCGAACCGTTTCTCCCGGAGCGCCAGCCGGTCTTCGTGTGGGAGGAGGCGGACGGGGTCCAGGTGTACGGGTTCCCGGCGATCGACGGCCCCGCGGGCGGCGTCAAGGTCGCGTTCTTCCGCAAGAACGGCGCCCCCTGCACGCCCGACACCATCGACCGTACGGTCGCCGCGTCCGAGGTCGAGGAGATGGCGGCGGCCATGCGCCGGGTGACACCGACCCTGCCCGGAACGTTCCTGCGGGCCGTGACCTGCATGTATTCGACCACGCCGGACGAGCACTTCGTGATCGCGCGGCATCCGGCGCACCCGGGTGCCGTCACCGTGGCCTGCGGCTTCTCGGGGCACGGCTTCAAGTTCGTACCGGTGGTCGGCGAGATTCTCGCCGATCTGGCACTCGACGGGACGACGGCCCATCCCCTCGACCTCTTCGACCCGCGCAGATTCAGGGCGACGGCGCAGGCGGAAGCGGGCTCGGACACCCGAGGAGGCGCGCGATGACCGCCGAGGCCGCCGAGCGCGGACCGAGCCTCCTGGAGACGCTGCCCGGCCGGTTCTACAGCGACCCGGCGGTCTTCGCCCGCGAGCAGGAGCGGATCTTCGAAGCGCTGTGGTTCTGCGCGGTGAGATCCGCCGACCTCGACCGGCCCGGCGCCTTCCGCACGGTCCAGGTGGGCCGCGAGAACGTGCTGGTGGTGCGGGCGCGCGAGGGCGCGCCGCGGGCGTTTCTCAACGTCTGCCGGCACCGGGGCGCCCGGGTGTGCGCCGAGGAGAGCGGCACGGTCCGGCGCACCCTGCAGTGCCCGTACCACGCCTGGACGTACGACCTCGACGGCCGGCTGGTCGCCGCGCCGAACCTGGCGCGGATGCCGGACGTGGACCGCGAGGAGCGCGGGCTGCTGCGGGTCGCGCTGCGCGAGTGGCTCGGCTATGTGTGGGTGTGCCTGGCCGAGGAGCCGCCGTCGTTCGAGGACACGGTGGTCGGCGCGGCCACCGAGCGGCTGGGCGACCCGGCGGCGGTGGAGCGCTACCGGCCCGCGGAACTGGCCCTGGGTCGCCGGATCTCGTACGACGTCGGCGCCAACTGGAAGCTGATCGTCGAGAACTTCATGGAGTGCTACCACTGCGCGACCATCCACCCCGAACTCACCCACGTACTGCCGGAGTTCGCCAAGGGGTTCGCCGCGCAGTACTACGTGGGGCACGGCGCCGAGTTCGCGCGGGGCGCCGAGGGGTTCACGGTGGACGGCAGCGCGGGGTTCGGGCGGCTCGCGGGCCTCGCGCAGGCACAGGACCGCCGCTACTACGCGATCACCGTGAAACCGCAGGTGTTCGTGAACCTGGTGCCCGACCACGTGATCGTCCACCGGATGTTCCCACTGGCCGTGGACCGCACGGTCGTCGAGTGCGACTGGCTGTACGCGCCACAGGTCGTGGCGTCCGGTGCGGACGTCTCCCGGTCCGTGGAGCTGTTCCACCGCGTCAACGTGCAGGACTTCGAGGCGTGCGAGCGCACCCAGCCCGCCATGGATTCGCGGGCGTACCGGCACGGCGGGGTGCTGGTTCCCAGCGAACACCACATTCGCGCCTTTCACGAGTGGGTTCTCACGTGTCTGAAACGTCACATGTCTGAAGTGTGAATACCTGGGTAGCGGCGACCCGGGGCGCCTCGTGATCACGGCGCCCCCGACTTTGCCGCCCGGCCGTCGGCCGGGCGGCCGGGGGAACTGAGGAAGTCAAGGAGCGTCATGCCTGAACTGTTCATCGGCGGCCGATGGAGCGCCGCCGTCGACGGGGAGACCCGCGAGATCCGCTGCCCGGCGGACGGCTCGCAGGTCGCCGTGGTCGACGAGGCGGGTCCCAAGGACGCGGCGGCCGCGGTGGCCGCCGCCCGCGAGGCATTCGACCGCGGCCCCTGGCCCGGGACCCCCGCCGCCCAGCGGGCCGCGCTGCTGCTGCGCGTCGCCGACCTCATCGAGCGTGACGCGGCCGCGCTGGCGCGCGCGGAGTCCCTGGACACCGGCAAGCGGCTGGTCGAGTCCGAGTACGACATGGCGGACATCGCCAACTGCTTCCGCCACTTCGGCCACCTCGTCGCGGCCCAGGAGCCCGGCCGGGTCGTCGACACCGGGAACCCGGTGACGGACAGCCGTACCGTCACCGAGCCGGTCGGCGTCTGCGCGCTGATCACGCCGTGGAACTACCCGCTGCTGCAGACCGCGTGGAAGGTCGCGCCGGCCATCGGCGCGGGCAACACCTTCGTCCTCAAGCCCAGCGAGCTGACCCCGCACACCGCGATCATGCTGATGCGGCTGCTCACCGAGGCCGGACTGCCGGACGGCGTCGCCAACCTGGTCCTCGGCACCGGCCCCGCCGTCGGCGCGCCGCTGGTAGAGGACGAGCGCGTGGATCTGGTGTCGTTCACCGGCGGACTGACCACCGGGCGGCACGTGATGGCGTCGGCGGCCGCCACCGTCAAGCGCACCGCGCTCGAACTCGGCGGCAAGAACCCCAACATCGTCTTCGCCGACGCCGACTTCGAGGCGGCCGTCGACTACGCGCTGACCGCCGTGTTCCTGCACTCCGGCCAGGTCTGCTCGGCGGGCGCGCGGCTGCTCGTGGAGGACTCGCTGCACGACCGCTTCGTCGACGAGGTGGTGCGCCGGGCGCGGCTGATCAGGCTCGGCGGCCCCTTCGACGAGCAGGCCCGCACCGGCCCGCTGATCTCGGCGGGCCATCTCGCCAAGGTCGAGGCGTATGTGGCGGCCGGGCTCGCCGAGGGCGCGGTGCTGCGCTGCGGCGGCGCCCGCCCGGACGACCCGGCGCTGGCGAACGGCCACTACTACCTGCCGACCGTCCTGGACGAGTGCACGGCCCAGATGTCCGTGGTCCGGGACGAGTCGTTCGGGCCGGTGCTGACCGTGGAGCGGTTCCGCGACGAGGACGAGGCGCTCGCGCTGGCCAACGGCACGATCTACGGCCTGGCCGGAGCGGTGTGGACCAGCGACGAGGCGCGTGCGCGGCGGGTCGCGGCCCGGCTGCGCGCGGGCACGGTGTGGATCAACGACTTCCACCCGTACGTCCCGCAGGCCGAATGGGGCGGGATGAAGCAGTCCGGCACAGGCCGCGAGCTCGGTCTCGCCGGGCTCGCCGAGTACCAGGAGATCAAGCACATCTGGCGCAACACCGAGCCGCGCCCGCAGCGCTGGTTCGACTGAACGACCGCTGCCCGCGGCGCGGTCCGAGTGGACAGCCGCCGCGCAGCGCGGTTCCGCCGCACGCCCGTCCCTGCCCTCCCCTCTGCGCGATCCAGTACGAGGAGTGATCCCCGATGACCGCCACCACACCCCCGCCCCCCTCTCCCTCCCCAGCCCGGGCGGGCGCCGACGCCGACGACGCCGCGCTCGCCGAACTCGGGTACAAGCCGGGCCTCAAGCGGACCCTCGGCAACTTCCACACCTTCGCCGCCGGGATCAGCTACATCTCGATCCTGACCGGCACGTTCCAGATGTTCTACTTCGGCGTCAGCCTCGGCGGCCCGGCCTACTGGTGGTCGTGGCCCATGGTCTTCATCGGCCAGCTGATGGTCGCGCTCTGCTTCTGCGAGCTGGCCGCCCGCTACCCGGTGGCCGGGTCGGTCTACAACTGGGCCAAGAACCTGGGCGGTCCACACGTCGGCTGGCTGGCCGGCTGGATGATGACGCTGGCGAGCATGGTGTCGCTGGCCGCCGTGGCCCTGGCGCTCCAGCTGACGCTCCCTCAGATCTCTTCGTGGTTCCAGTTCGTGGGAGACGGCAGCGGGAAGTACGACGCGGCCGCCAACGCCGTGGTCCTCGCCTGCGGGTTGATCCTCTTCACCACCCTGGTCAACGCGTTCGGCGTCAAGCTGATGGCGCGCATCAACACCGCGGGCGTCTTCATCGAGCTGGTCGCCGCCGTGATCCTGGTGATCCTGCTGGCCGCGCACATCACCCGGGGCCCCAGCGCCATCGTGGAGACGCACGGCATCGGGGCGGGCCAGAACCTGGGCTACTTCGGCGCGTTCCTCACCGCGTCGCTCGCCTCCGCGTACGTCATGTACGGCTTCGACACCGCGTCCTCGCTCGGCGAGGAGGCGGTCGACCCCAGCCGCAACGCGCCGCGCGCGATCCTGCGGGCCCTGATCGCCTCGTTCGTCATCGGCGGCCTCATCCTGCTGTGCGCGCTGCTCGCCACGCCCGACCTGAGCGCCCCCGAACTCTCCGTGGACGGGCTCCAGTACGTGGTTCTGAGCACCCTCGGCGACACCATGGGCCAGGCCCTGCTGTGGTGCGTGGTGATCGCGGTCGTCGTCTGCGAGCTCGCCGTGCACACCGCGGGCATCCGGCTGATGTTCGCGATGGCCCGTGACAACAACCTGCCGGGCGGCAGCCGGCTCGCCAAGATCAGCCCGCGCTTCCAGACCCCGATCGCGCCCGCCGTGGTCTGCGGGATCGTCGCCATCGGCATCCTGCTGGTCAACATCAAGCAGCCGCAGATCTTCTCGGTCGTCACCAGCATCGCGATCATCATGATCTACGTCGCGTACCTGCTGGTCACCATGCCCATGCTGGTCCGCAGGCTGCGCGGCACCTGGCAGCCCGCGCCCGGGCGGTTCTCGCTCGGCCGCTTCGGTCTCCCGGTCAACATCCTCGCGGTGCTGTGGGGCCTGGGCATGACCGTCAACCTGCTGTGGCCGCGCGCCGCCGTCTACAACGCGGCGGCCCCTTACCACTGGTACCTGCGCTGGGGCGGCGTGCTGTTCGTCGGCGCCGTCACCGTCGGCGGGTTCGCCTACTACTGGTTCGTCCAGCGCCACCGCACCGGCGTCCTCGCGGACCACGCCGCAGAGAAGCAGGACACCGACACCGACCCCGCCACCACCCCCGGCAACCCCGCCGCCGCCACCGGCTGAAGCAAGGAGCGAAGCAATCATGAACGAGGCCAACACCCCTGTGGCCACGGAAGAGTTCGACTACGTCGTCGTCGGCGGCGGCACCGCGGGCAACGTTGTCGCGGCCCGGCTCAGCGAGGACCCCTCGGTGACCGTGTGCGTCCTGGAGGCGGGCCCTTCGGACGTCGGCGACGACAACGTGCTGCGCCTGGAGCGCTGGATGGGGCTGCTCGAATCGGGCTACGACTGGGACTACCCGGTCGAGCCGCAGGAGCGTGGCAACAGCATGATGCGCCACGCGCGCGCCAAGGTGCTCGGCGGCTGCTCCTCGCACAACTCCTGCATAGCCTTCTGGGCGCCCGCCGAGGACCTGGGCGGCTGGGCGGCCGAGGGCTGTACGGGCTGGGGCGCCGAGGACGTCTTCCCGCTCTACAAGCGCCTGGAGAACAACGACGCGCCCGGTGAGCACCACGGCCGCAGCGGCCCGGTGAAGCTGCGCACGATCAAGGGCGAGGACCCGTGCGGCAGCGCGCTGCTGGACGCGTGCGCCCAGACGGGCATCCCCACCACGCCCTTCAACACCGGCCGTACGGTCATCAGAGGCGCCAACTGGTTCCAGATCAACTCGGACGAGAACAACATCCGCCAGTCGTCCTCGGTCGCGTATCTGCACCCGATCATCGGCAAGCGGCCCAATCTGACCGTACGGACCGGGATCCGCGCCAAGCGCCTCGTGATCGGCGAGGACCGGCGCTGCACGGGCGTGGAGTACCTGGACCCGGACCTGATCCACACCCGTACCGTCTCCGCGCGGCGCGAGGTCGTCGTCAGCTGCGGCTCGATCGACACCCCCAAGCTGCTGATGCTCTCCGGGATCGGCCCCGCCGACCATCTGCGCGAGGTGGGCGTCCAGACGCTGGTGCACTCCCCCGGCGTCGGCGAGAACCTCCAGGACCACCCCGAGGGCGTCATCATGTGGGACGCCAAGCGGCCGATGCCGACCCGCTCCAACCAGTGGTGGGAGATCGGGATCTTCGCGGACACCGAGCCGGGCCTGGACCGGCCGGACCTGATGTTCCACTACGGCTCGGTGCCGTTCGACATGAACACCGCCCGCTACGGCTACCCGACCAGCGAGAACGCGTTCTGCCTCACCCCCAACGTCACGCACGCCAAGTCGCGTGGCACGGTGCGGCTGCGCACCCGCGACTACCGGGACAAGCCGATGGTCGACCCGCGCTACTTCACCCATGAGCACGATGTGCGGGTGATGACGTACGGGCTGAAGCTCGCCCGGGAGATCGCCGCGCAGCCGGCGCTGGCGGACTGGGCGGGCGCGGAGCTGGCGCCCGGGCCCGACGTCCGTACCGACGACGAGCTCTTCGAGTACATCCGCACCACGCACAACACCGTCTACCACCCGGCGTGCACGGTGAAGATGGGCGCCGACGACGACGCGATGGCCCCGCTCGACGCGCGGCTGCGCGTCAAGGGCATCAGCGGACTGCGCGTCGCCGACGGCTCGGTGATGCCGGAGCTGGTCACCGTCAACCCGTGCATCACGACGATGATGATCGGCGAGAAGTGCGCGGACATGATGAAGGCCGACGCGGCCTGAGCGTGCTGGTGGGGGGCGCGGACGCGCCCCCCACCGCTCACGCCGGCTTCTTGAACATCCGCGTCGCGGTGATCTCCCCGTGCACCGACCCGTCGGGGTCGGCCGGCAGGCCCGGCCGCAGGTGCTCCTCGACGCTGATGTACTTCAGACCCGCACGCAGGTCCGCGTCGTTGCGCAACCGGATGACCAGCGGGAACTCCGCGAGCGCCGTCGTGTCGAACAGGCCCGTCGTGTAGAGGAGCTGGACGCCGAGCGCGTCCGACACGGCCCGCTGGAGCTCCAGCAGATACGTGGCGTTGGCCCGGCCGATCGGGTTGTCCAGGAAGAGCGTGCCCGCGTGGCGGTGCTTGTCGCGGCCCCGGTCGTTGCTGCGCAGCGCGGCCATCGTGCAGTACAGCGCGATCGCGGCGGTGAGCAGCTGACCGCCGGAGAACACGTCGCCCATCTGCCCGACGGGGACGCGCTCGGCGCGCAGCACCGCGTCCGGCTTGAGAATCTCCACGGCGATGCCGCGCGGCTCAAGGGCCGCCTGAACTCCCCGCAGCAGCAAGGACATTCCGTCCCGGCGCATGTCGGAGTTCTTCTTCACGGCCGCGCGCGTCGCCTCGTCGATGACCTCGCCCAGGCGCTCGGTCAGCGTCGCCTGGTCGGGCTCCTCGAAGCGGATCCGCAGGAACTCCTGGCCCGACCACTCGCCCAGCCCCTCCGGCAGCTGCGAGAGCCGCTGGGCCGAGCGCAGGGTGGTCAGCGCCGACTCGACGAGCCCGCGCAGCCGGTCCACGATCGAGTCCCGGTTGCGCTCCAGCTGCTCCAGCTCGTCGGTGAGGACCCGCAGCCGGGGCGCGAACGCCGCGGCCCAGGACGCCGCGTGCTCGGGCAGCGCGGCGGCGGGCAGCTCCCGGATCTGCTGGCGGGCGGGGGTGCGCACCTGCTCGTACCGGGTCGCGTTGGCGTGCCGGACCAGGACGTCCGAGGCCTCGCGGACGGCGGCCTCGGCGGCCGACAGGTCGCCCGCGCAGCCGCGCAGCGAACGCCGGGCCTCGGCGGCCGACTGCCGGGCCTCCGCCAGATCGCCGGGGAACGGCTCGGGCGTCTGCTCGTCCTCGTCCTGCTGGTGGTCGCGGAGCAGGTCGCGCAGGAGCGCGGCCGTCTCGTCGAAGCCGCCGGCCGCGTCCTCGGCGGCGCGGTGGGCCTGGAGGAGCTCGGCGTGCGCGGCGCGCGAGGTCTCCAGCTCGGCGGTGCGGGCGGCCAGTTCGGCGGTGGCAGTGCGCAGCAGGGCCTGTGCCTGCTCGGCGTCGCCGGGCACCTGGTCCTCGGGCAGCTCGGTGTGCGCCTCGCCGTCCTCGGGGGCCAGCCGCTCGGCCTCGCCGCGCAGCCGGCCGAGCTGCTCGCTCGCCGCCGAGGCCCTGGTCTCCAGGAGCTGTACGAGGGATTCGGCGCGGGCCGCGGCGGCCTGCCGGGACGGGCCGTCGGCGCCGTCGGTGCCCTCCAGGAGCTGGGCGGCGCGGGTGCGGACCTTGTTGGTGAGCCGGTTCAGCTCGGCGACGGCCGCGCTCTCGTCGCTCTCCGCGCGCGCCTGCTCGGCGCGCAGGTCGGCGCCGACGCCGACCTTCTCGTACAGCTGGGACGCGGCCCGGTAGGCCTCGCGCAGGGCGGGCAGCGCGGCCTTGGGGGCGTCGCCGTCCGGCTCCGGCAGGTTCTCCGGGGCGCCCGCGATCTCGGCGCGCTCGGCGCGCAGCGCGCGGGCGGTGCGGTGGGCGTCGTCGGCGGCGCGCTGCGCGGCGCGGCGGTCCTCGTCGGCGGCCCGGGCGCGCTCCAGGAGGGTCTGGGCGCGGGCCTCGGACTCGGCGGCCTCGTCGACGAGTTCGCGCAGAGTGGTCTGCCAGCCCGCGCGCTCGCGCAGCCGGAAGGCGAGCCCGGCCAGCACGTCGGCGGCGCGGCGGGCGCGCTGGGCGGCTTCCTGGCGCTCGTCGCGGACCCGGGACGCCTCGGCGGCGGCCTCGTCGGCCTCCGCCCGTTCCGTACGGGCCTCGGCCAGCTCCGCCACGGCGGCCCGGGCGGCGTCGCGCGCGTCCCGCGCGGCCGTGGCGAGCTCGTCGAGCATCCCGGGCGGGCAGTCGGCGCGCCAGGAGCCGAGCCGTGCGGCGAGCCCGCGGTCGCCCGCGAGGCGCGCGGCCAGGGCGCGGATCTCCTCGTCGCGGGCGGCGGCGCGGGCGCGCAGCGCCTGCCGCTCCTCGTCGGCGGCGTGCTCGTCGTGCATGGCCGGGTTCGGCGGGACGAGGAACACCTCGCTCTCGCCCGAACCCTGCGCGCCCTGCCGGGGCACCGGGGCCAGCAGCGCGGCGGTGGTGCCGACGGCGACCGCGGACCGGGGCAGCAGCGCGGCGCCGGCCAGCACCTCACGGGCCCGCACGTGCGAGGCGGGGTCGGTGATCACCACGCCGTCGACCAGTTCGGGCCGGGCCGCGAGCACCGAGGCGTGGTCGGCCGGGTCGACGGCCTGGGCGAGGTAGCGCCAGCCGGGCAGGGCCGGGATGCCGTGCTCGCCCAGGTACTCCACGGTGGCCAGCACGTCGGGGCCCGGCGGGAGCAGTCCGCCGTCGCCGAGCGCGCCGAGGATGCGGGCGTCGTCGGCGGCGGCGGTCCGCAGCTCGAAGAGGTTCCGCTCGGCGGAGGCGATGCCCTGGTCGAGGAGCTGCCGCAGCTCGTCGGCCTGGCGGTCCAGCTCCTCGGCGGTCAGCGGGGTGTCCGTACCGTCCGTCGCGAAGGCGGCGGGGGTGCCGCGCACCGCCGCGTGGACGGCCTCCGCCGCGTACATGGCTCCGCTGCGCGGCGACGGGACCCCGGCCGCCGGGGCGGACGGGAGGCCGAGGAGCTCCGCGAGGCGCTCGTCGGCGGCGATCGACTCGGCGGCGCGGCGCTCGGCGTCGTACGCGTTCCCGGCGGCCTCGGCGGCGTCCTGGGCGCGGGCGGCGGCCAGTTCGGCGCGCGCCTCGGTGGCGGCGGCCTCGCGGGCGCGCTCGGCGGTGGCGCGGGCGCTCTCGCGGGCCGTGTCCCAGGCGGCGACCGCGGTCTTCTCCGCGTCGCTCGCGGCGAGCGCGGCCCTGGCCGGGTCGGCGTCCGGGGCGCTGTCGTCCAGCCAGCCCGCCCGGACCGCCTCGGCGGTCTCCTGCTCGACCTCGGCGAGGCGCTGGCGCAGGTGCCCGGCCTCGCTGCGGGCGCGCTGGGCCTCGGTGGCGGCGGCCGTGGCGTCCCGGTGGGCCGCCTCGCTCGCCTCCTGGAGCGCGGCGGACCGCTCCTCCTCCTCGGCGGCGACCCGCTCGCCGTCCTCGGCGGCCGTGTGCAGCGCCCGTACGAGATCGGCTGCGGCGGTGGCGCGGGCGGCGAGCGCGGGCGCGGCGTCCCGCTCGGCCTCGCGGATGGCGGCGGCCACGCGCGCGGAGCGGTCGGCCGCGGCCTTGTGGCGCAGCACCGCCTCGGCGGCCTGCCAGGCGGAGTGCAGCGTACGGGCGTCGGCCAGCTCGCGGCGCTGGGCGGTGGCGGCCTTCTCGGCGACGGCGAGGGCCAGCGAGGCGTGACGGTAGGCGAGTTCGGAGGCGATCAGGGCACTGCGGCCGCGCGCCTGCTCGGCCTCGGTGACGGTGTGCGCGGCGGCGGTGACCCGCCCCGCCAGGTCGGTGGCGCGCCCGCGCTCCAGGCCCGCGCGCGCGGAGAGCCTGCGCGCCAGCGTGCGCGTACGGCGCTCGGCCCCGGCGTGGATGTCGCGCGCGCGGGAACGGGCCTCGGCGGCCTCGACGATCCGGGTGAGCAGGTCCACCGAACCGGCCGTGAAGTCGCGCTCGGCGGTCAGCTCGGCGCGCCGGCCGAGCTTGTTGCCGAAGCCGCTGACCAGGTCCGCGAGACCGTCGGTGTCCCGGGTGTCGGTGACGGCGCGCAGCAGCAGATCGGTGAAGTCGGAGTCCTTCTTGACCGCGAAGAGGCCGGCGGCCTCGCCCTCGTCGGCGTTCATCTCGCGCTGGTAGCGGAAGAGTTCGGGGTCCAGGCCCAGGTCGCCCAGGTGCTCGTTCCAGCGGTCGTGGATCTCCTCCCAGACCACGTCGAGGTGCGGATACGCCTTGCCCGCCTCGGTGACCGCGTCGCGGAAGCCCTTCATGGTGCGGCGCCTGCCCTGGGCGCCGGAGGTGCCCTCGGCGGACGGGCGCACGGCGCTGGACTCGGCGACCGGCAGCGAGTCGAGGCTGAGGCCTGGGCCGGGCCGGAACGAGTACCAGGCCTCGGCGAACTTCCTCGGGTCGTTGGAGACCTGCCGCCCGCGCCACTCGCTCACCTTGCCGACCACGACCAGCTCGCCGGTGAGGGTGTGCTGCCACTCCAGGGCGACGTGGCCGCAGTCGTCGGCGAGCAGGAACTTGCGCAGCACGCCGGAGCTGGCGCCGCCGAGGGTGTTGCGGTGGCCGGGCAGCATCACCGAGAAGATCAGCTTGAGCAGGACGGACTTGCCGCCGCCGTTCTCCAGGAAGAGCACGCCGGCGGGGGCGGGGCGGCGCGGCGGGCCGACCGGCTCGTCCTCGAAGAACTCCGCCTGGGTGGGCGCCGGGTGGGGCACGGGCGCGCCCACGCCGCGCAGGTCCAGCACGGTGTCGGCGTAACGCGCACCGGCGGGGCCGATGGAGTAGAGGCGGACCCGGGACAGCTCGTACATGGCGGACTCTCGTAGATGTGGCGGGTGGGTCGGGTGGGACAGGGTCAGGCGTGGAACGGGAGGCCGGCGTCGGCGGCCAGGTCGAGGTCGTCGGCGTCGGGGGGCGGCAGCAGGGTCGCGCTGCCGTCGCTGACCGCGACGACGCCGAGCTCCAGGAGCTCGGCGAGCGCGGCGCTGCCCGCCATGTCGCGGACCTGGAGCTGGTAGCGGGCGGTGGTGCGGTACGCGCCGCCCGCGTCGTCGCCGGTCCGCTGGAGGAAGCCGGACTCGGTGAGGAACGCGACGGCCTTGGCCACGATGCCGGTGGTGGATCCGGCGAGTCGGCGGGCGTCCTTGGTGGCGCCGGTCGAGCTGCGCCGGGCGTAGATGCGCCAGGCGGCCTCCAGGCCGGGGGCGCCGGTCTCGGGGTCGGTGTTCTCGCCCTGCTCGGCGGCGCGCTCCTCCAGACGGCGGCAGGCCTGGCGTACGAACGCGTCGACGCCGTTGACGGTGATCCGCCCGATGTAGCCGTCGTCGGCCAGGTCCTCGGGGCGGGGGAAGGCCATCGCGGCCACGGCGAGGTGCGCGAGGCCGTGCAGGAAGCGGTCCGCCGCGTCGGTGGCGGCGCGGCGGGCGTAGTCGCCCATGCGGACGGCGAAGACGGAGTCCTCGGCGGCGGTCACGGCCATGCCGGCCCGGGGCGAGACCTCCAGGACGACGAGGCCGAGGCCCGCGGCGACGGCGTCCGCGAGTCTGGCGAACGCGGGGTCCTCGCGGTGGCGGCGGAGCAGTTCCGCGTACTCCGCGTCGCGGGCGGGGAGGAGTTTGGGCTGGAGTCCGTAGGCGACGAGGCGGGCGGCGTCGGCGGCGTCGCCGGGGGTGATGCGCCGCTCGCCCCCGTCGCGGGGCGCGTCGACGACACCCGTTCCGGTACCGACACCGACACCGATGCCGTCGCCGGCCTCGGGCTCACGCTCGGGGTGGTGGTCGGTCACGGGGTCTCCTTGGGGGGTGGTCTTACGTTCGTGGTGCGGTGGGGGACGGGGTGCGGGTGGGGGGGGCGCCTGCGGCGGGCTGGTTCCCCACCCCGCCCCTTCCCTAAAGCCCTGGGCGGGCGGCCTGCTGGTTGTCCGCGGATCGTGGTGGGTTGCTCGCGCAGTTCCCCGCGCCCCTCCAGGGGCGCCCCGCAGGGGCGCATCCAAGGGGCGCGGGGAACTGCGCGACCAGCCACGACGGACCCGCAGACGAAGGGGAGCCCGGGGCGGAGCCCTGGGGCATCACGCCGCCTCCCGGTCCGCCGCCATCCCCGCCGCGTCCAGCCGGGCCGTCCCCACGATCAGGTCCGCCCCGCCGAACTCCGGGTCGTCCAGCTCCGTCCCGTCGTCGACGGCGAACAGCAGCCGCTCCTCGCCCTGCCGGTACGCCGTACCGACCGGCGGGCTCGCCGCGTGCACCGCGAGCAGCGCGACCAGATACGGCAGCTCGGGGTCGAGCCCGCGCGCGTCGGCCAGCAGGCCGGACAGCCGGCGCGGCGCGTCGTGCTCCAGGTCGAGCAGCTCCATCGCCGCCGCCAGCTGCTCCTCGCTGAAGCGGCTGTCGTCCGGCGTGGCGATCAGATCGGGCTCGGGCATCTCCGCGCCGAGGTGCTCCCGCTCCATCGGAGGCGTCAGCAGTATGTCGATGAGGTCGGCCACCCGCACCGAGACCGGCGTGCGCAGCCCCGTCCCGCGCGCGAAGAACGCGTCGGTCACCCGCGTCGCGTCCTCGACCGGCAGCGGCAGCAGCGGCGCGACCAGCTGCCCGTACAGATCGAGGCCGGTCCGCGCGGCCGGGCGCGCGAAGGCCTGGCGGTCCTGCTCGGCGCGGAACAGGGGCCCGGCCTCAAGGAGGCGCGACTGCAGCTGGGTGTGGCGCCGGATGCAGTCCTTGACGATGTCGACGAGCTCGGCGGCCCGCCGCTTGTTCTCGGGCTCCTCCGCCTCGTCGCGCGCCTTGCGGATGTTGGTCAGGATCGCGTTCTCGTGCCGGTAGCGGTCGGCGACGTGGTCGAGCGCCTCCGCGATCATGTCCGGGACCGCGTTGAGCCAGTCGACCGCGCGCACGTTGCGCCGGGTCGCCTCCAGGGTGCGGCGCAGGGTCTCCGCGTACTGCACGGTGCGGTAGCGCGCCTGCTCGGCGGCGAGCTGCGCGTCCGCGAGCCGGCCGCGGCTGATCAGCACCTCCAGCTTCACCTCGGCGGCGATCTGGGCGCTGGTGACGTCCGTGTCGAGCGCGCCCACCAGCACGTTCACGGCCTCGTCGGTCGTACGGAGGTAGACGCTGCCCCCGTACCCCGGAACCTCCTCGATCAGCTTGAAGTCGTAGTCCCGGCGCACATAGACACCGTCCGGGCTGAACGTCCCGTACACCGCGCGGAAGCCGCGGTCCACGCTGCCGACGTTGATCAGGTTCTCCAGGACCCAGCGCGCCACCCGCTCGTGCTCGGCGGCCGGGCGGCCGGGCGCCTGCGCGGCGACGCGCGGGATCAGCCTGGCCACGATCTGCTCGTGGTCGGCGCCCGTGTCGAAGTCCATGTTCAGCGTGACGAGGTCGATCGAGGCGAGGGCGACCTCCGCCATCGCGTACACCGAGTACTCACCCGCGAGGTTCGCCTTGCGCACGTCCAGGTCGTGCAGCGGGGCGGTGCAGGCGAGCGCGCGCAGCCGGCGCGCCAGCCCCTCGTCGGCGGCCGGGCCCGGTGCCGGGCGCGGCCCCGCGCTGAGCTGGGGCGGAACGGGTTCCGTCGAGGCAGGCGAAGTCACGCTGCACAGATTAGGTCCTCGCACTGACAACGGTCGAAACGGCGCAGATACGACCGCCCGGCCCGCCCGGCCCGCCGTCCGGCCCCGTCCGCCACCAGCACCTAGTGACCTGGTTTTGAGGTCGTGGGTCGCCACGTGAGGCGTCTCCTGTTTCAGGTTGCGGTGTTCGCCTGCGGCAGGTCACGCGTTCACGCT